>CAXTUM010000180.1:0-5989 GCA_964247205.1 uncultured Beijerinckiaceae bacterium | reverse complement strand
AATTTATTATAAAAATAAAAAAAACCCTTATAAATATTATTAAATCTAAATAATATCCTGGCGCTGTGCGATGCCACCAACACCCCTGCCCTGTTCGTCACCAATCCGGGCTGGCAGGCGATTTTCGACATGGATGGCGCCGCAGCCGAGGCCACGCGCCGCAAGCTGCTCGACATGGCGATTGCCGACAAGCTGCAGGTATCTTTCTACCATGCGCCATTCCCGGCCACCGGCAACATCGTCAAGGACGGCGCGGGATACCGCATGATGCCCGTCGCCTGGAGCCCGGCTGTCTGAAGACGACAGAAGCAAAGATTTGAGGAGCGCCGGAGGGATCCTCCGGCGCTTTTTCGTGTCCGGGCTGTCAAACTTGCGGCGAAGCCTTATAGAGATGCCTCACGCCCGTCTGGGCATCGCTTTTGGAATATGCCGTCACCATGCCTTCCGTGAAACCCAGCAGCATCAAGATCGCCGTTGTCTCGAGCGGATCTCCCGATGCGGACGAGGCGGCAGCGCAGCTTGCGGCGCGCTACGGCGATATCCCGCTGGGTGACGCCGATGTGGTGGTGGCGCTTGGCGGTGACGGTCTCATGCTGCAGACCATGCATCAGCTCATGGGCAGCGGAAAGCCGATCTACGGCATGAACCGGGGCTCGGTCGGTTTCCTGATGAACGATTACCGCGCCACCGGCCTGACAAAGCGGCTCGCGAGCGCCCAGCGCAGCATCGTGCACCCGCTTCTGATGCGGGCCACCGATATCAAGGGGCGCACGAAAACGGCGCGTGCCATCAACGAGGTGCATCTGCTGCGCCAGTCCTATCAGGCGGCCAAATTGCGTATTCTCGTGGATGGAAAGACCAGGCTGGAGGAACTGATCGCGGATGGCGTACTCCTCGCGACACCGGCAGGCTCCACCGCATACAATCTCTCGGTCAACGGCCCCATCGTGCCGCTGAACAGTCCATTGCTGGCGCTGACGCCGATCTCGCCCTTTCGCCCGCGCCGCTGGCGTGGCGCGCTGCTGCCGGATCAGGCGAGTGTCAGCATCGAGGTGCTGGAGGCCGAGAAGCGCCCGGTCGCCGCCGTGGCCGACCACTCGGAAATCAGGGCAGTGCGGCAGGTCGATATCACGCTCGACCGCAGCACCGACATCATCATCCTGCATGATCCCGGCCACAGCCTCGACGAAAGGATTTTGCGCGAGCAGTTCGGGCATTGACCTGTAGCAATCGAAACCTGCCCTTAACCAACATCGCGCATAAAGAATGGCAGTGTCCGGCAGTTTTCCCGGACGGAGTTGCGTATCATGTTCAGCGTCGAATGCAGCCGCCTGCGCTTTCTCATCGTCGATGACAACAACCACATGCGCCGGATCATCCGGGCCCTGCTGCACGGGTTCGGTGTCCGCGAGGCCTATGAGGCCGAGGACGGCGCGGCCGGCCTTGAGGCCTTCAGCTCCTATTCGCCTGATATCGTCATCACGGACTGGGCCATGCCCATCTTCGACGGCATCGAACTCACCCGCATGATCCGCCAGCCCGAGACCAGCTCCAATCCCTATGTTCCCATCATCATGGTGACGGGGCATGCCGAGCGACGGCGCGTCACTGAAGCGCGGGATGCGGGAGTCACGGAGTTTCTGGTCAAGCCGATCTCCGCCAAGGCTCTCTATCAGCGCATCGTCAGCGTCGTGATGATGCCGCGCCCCTATATCAAGACCGCGACATACTTCGGACCTTGCCGCCGCCGCACGCCCAATCCCAATTTCGGGGGCATCGAGCGGCGCGGCAAAGGCATTTCTGAAAAAATCGATCCCATCCGCATTGGCGATGGCATGAGGTATGACCGGTGATCACATCCCACAAGAAGAGCAATGCGCCGCCCGTGAAGGTCGAGCGCGGCACGGATCACGTGGTGATCCACCCCCGCAATGTTTTGCGGGCCAAAGCTGCGATTGCGCTGGATGGCAAGGCCTCGCTTGATGAAACCGCGATCCGCAGGGCCGAACAGGCTTTGAAGGCGCTATCTGTCAATTTCAATGGCTGGATGGAAGAGGCAGTCCGCACACTGTCAGAGGCCCGTGACACCATCCGTGAAAAAGGTGCTGGCGAAGGCCGCGCAGCAGCCATACACCGCGCCGCCCATGACATCCGCGGCCAAGCCACGACATTTGGCTTTCCCCTCGCGTCCCGTGTCGGATCGAGCCTGTGTCTGCTGCTGGAGAACTGCCCGCCCGCCGCAATCCACGGCGGCCCGCTCACTCCCCTCATCGACCAGCATGTTGATGCCGTGCGCGCCATCGTTCGGGAGGGTGTTACCAAAGCGGCAAACCGTACAGGCGAAACGCTCACGGCCGAGCTGGAAGCCATTACCGAAAAATTGCTGGCCAGCCCGTCCCTGCACTGAGCGCAGGCTTAAGGTTAACTCCTAATGAAGAAATCCGATCGCATTTGCTGATCGGACGTCAGACTGCCATCTTCGGGCGCGTAACGGCTGCGTCAGGAATTGCGTCCCATGCCAAACGTGTCTTCGCTTGCCGTCAACGCGCGGGTCACTGCCTTTGCCATGGGCGGTCAGCAACGCGTTGCAAATGAAGTGATGAAGCGTTTGCCCGATGCGGCGCCGATCATGCCGGCAAAGCCGCTGGGGGGCATCAGAGGCCATGTCTGGGAACAGGCTGTCCTGCCTTTGCGCGCATCCGGCCGCCTGCTCTGGAGCCCCTCCGCCACAGGCCCCCTGCTCTATCCGCATCAGGTCGTGACGGTGCATGACACCGCATTCTTTGACGTGCCGGAGTATTTTGCGCCCTCTTTCGTCAAGCTGTATCAGACGCTTGTGCCGCGTCTCGTCCGCAGCGTCGCCAGGGTTGTGACGGTTTCGGAGTTCTCGCGTCAGCGGATGGCGACGCACATGGGCATCTCTGCGGACCGCATCCAGGTTATTCCCAATGGTGTCGCCCGGCACTTTACACCCTCTCCCCCACCCGCCCTCGCTGCGACGCGGGCAGCGCTTGATTTGCCGGAGCGTTACATCCTGGTGCAGGCAACGTCTGACAGGCGCAAGAATCTGGCCCGCACGCTTGAGGCGTGGCGCGCAGTCGCGCCTGCACTGCCCGGGAACCTTCACCTCGTGATCTCCGGCAACCTCAGCCGCACCCATGTTTTCGGCGATGCCTCGGATATCGATCTTCACGGACCGCGCGTACGCGCCCTTGGATATGTGGAAGAAGCGCATATGGGTCCGTTGATGGCAGGCGCCGAAGCGTTCCTGTTCGCCAGTCTGTACGAAGGTTTCGGCCTGCCCGTTCTGGAGGCAATGGCGTCAGGAACTCCAGTGATCACGGGCAATACAGCAGCGCTGCCCGAAGTGGCAGGAGATGCTGCGTTGCTCGTGGATGCACGATCAAGAAACGCCATCGGCAGCGCTATACTGGATATTCTGGAACGCCCGCTGCTGGCGCAGACCCTCAAGATAAGGGGCCTGCAGCGTGCGAGGCGTTTCACATGGGAAGCCGCTGCCGATAGTTACAGCGTGATATTCGAAAGTCTTGCAGCCGCCAGAAACAGGCGGATGACGGAACGCGGCACTTCCAGCGATGTCCGGGAACCGTCCCCCATTCCCTGACCGCTCGCTGTTTCAGGCAGCTTCCCTAAACTCCAGTTGAAGGGCTTCCTGCAGCCTTTGTTCGAGATCATCCTGCTCAAGCGCCGCAGGCGGCGCTGTCCCGGCGACGATCACGGCAACAGCCTGTCGGGCTTCCTCGCGGGCAGCCTCGGCCTGATAACGCAATAGCAGCGCCATCAGCTTGTCCATTTCCGTATCTTCAAATGCGGAAACCGAGGTCAGCACGCGTTCCACCATCTGGCGAGACAACCGGCCCGGTTCAACTTGCGCCATGCCGAACTCATGCCATGCGGAAAGAGCCGCCTCGAAAGCGGGCTCCAGCCGCTGCGGCATCCCGGCCTTGCGGTATAGCGCCCGGAAACCCATGCCGCCGCGCGCGTGGACAAAGCCGCTGGCCTTGTCATGCGCAACACCTGCAAGGTCTGCCAGCGATGCCGCAAGCAGCCGCGTTTCGCCCGAAAGAAGTGAACGCAGCAAAAGCTGCGGCGTGAGGCGGCCGCTGCAGCGCAGGGCGCGCACGAGATCGATCATCTCATCGGATTCAGCCTCGGTTGCAACCGTGATGGCACTGCTTTCGGTGCAGTCCGCAGTTAGGCGCGAGGCCCGGACATCCGACAGCCAGCCGCAATCCTTTGCAAACTCCGTCAGTTGCTCCGCAACACCCTTGACCAGTACCATGCGGATATCAACCGGCAGATCACCGCGCTCCAGCAGCGCCTCGCGCAACACGCTATGGTCGGGAAAGCGGCCCAATAGGAGGTTCAGGCTGGACATCTGCATCTCGGCCCCGTCGTTCTGGATCAGAGCGACAATGGCTTCCACCAGAGCCACTTCCGCGACCGCGGCACAGACATTGGGAGAAACATGCTGACGCTGGGCAATGGCAATCTGCGTCATCGGATCGCCAAGCGCCAGAAGATCGACAAGCGCAGGGTCGGTAACCAAGGGAGAATTTGCAATCACGACACTCGCGATATCAGGCAGATCCTCGATCAGGGCGGCAATAATGGGGCGTGGCGTTCGCTCGGATGCACCAAGTTTCAAGGCCAGGACACGCCGGATGGCTGGCGCAGGATCATCCAGCGCAAGGATGAGCGCAGCTTCCGCATCGCGGCGCTCGGGAGGCGACAACTCCCCATCGAGATAGACGTCAGCCAGTATGCCCACAGCCTCGGCACGTTCCTGTGTGGATGCGGACAGCGACCATTCGAGGTAGGAGCGCACCATCATGTGCCGGATCCTGTCTTCACAAAACGCATCAGATCCAGTGGTTTGCCGACGTTCACTGGTGATTTCCTGCGGCCAACCGCAACCTGCTGCGCCACGTCCTGCAGGGATGCCGGACCTTGTTGCGGCAGGCGCAGGATCACGGCTTTGCGCGCCACTTCGGCAGACGGTGGCGTCGGCGTCGCATCGCTGACAGCCGGACTGGCGGCACTTGTCTCGCGCGGGAAAAACGCCACGCGTGTTTCAGAGTTTGGCACAGCAGCACCGCGGCGCGCCATCTGACCCCAGGCATCGGAAACCGCGCTTGCCACCGGCTCGCCGTTGGAGCGGAACAGCCCGTGCAAGGGCTTGCCGCCCTCTTTCACCCGGAACATCTGGTAAGCCTTGTCCGTGGTAGCAGCGGTTTCCTGCGCCTGCAGCACCGGCGCCTGGCTAAACGGTGCGGTCAGGCTGCCGTAGACCTCGGCTACTGTTTTCGCACGGCCCGAGCGATCAAAGAAAACGGATTTGTTGGCAGCAGCCGCATCCCTGAAAGATGACGCGGCTTTCGCCTCGGGATTGGACTTGACCTGATTGATCATGTCCCGCGCACCGGATGCACCCAGAAAATGCGCCATGTAGAGCTCGCCCTCGCTGGGCTTGCGGCCAATGGCTTCCTCCAGTTGCTTGCCGTTGCGGGCGGCAAAAGCTCCCGCCATCATGGAGGATACAGCAGGATCCTCACGAAGCGCGAGAATGCGCTGCCGCATGCCGGTGTCCGTCACATTGAACCGGCCGCCCTCGCCGGATATGGCAGCGGCCTCGTTCGCGAGACCAAGCCTGGGGCCGTCCTGCTTCACCATGCCCAGCCAGGTCTGCTCCAGAAACTGGAACATGCCGGTGGCGGACGATGTGGGGGCCTTGGCTGCGGGATTGAAACGCGATTCGCGCTCTGCCGTTTTCGCCAGATAATCGAAGGAAACTCCCGTCGCCTGCGAAGCTTGCCGCATAGGCGCGGCATGCGGCACGGTCTCTGCGGCCTGGGGCTGCACGGCATTGGGGGCACGGTTGGTGAACAGGAACATGGATACTCGAAAAAAGCGGATGAACCGCGCTCGTGACCGAAGAATGAACAGCTATGGTAAATAGCGGCTTAAA
>CAXTUM010000179.1:0-5994 GCA_964247205.1 uncultured Beijerinckiaceae bacterium | reverse complement strand
CTGGGTCGGTTTCCTGGTCGACGCCTATGTCGAGCTGATGCGAAATACGCCGTTTCTCATCCAGCTTTTCATGATCTTCTTCGGCCTTCCCCTGCTGGGCATCCGCATGTCCGGCACGCAGGCCGGGCTCCTCGCAATGACCATGAATCTCGGGGCCTATGCGGCGGAAATCATCCGTGCAGGTGTCGAGTCGACACACAAGTCGCAGCTGGAGGCAGGCGTCTCGCTGGCTCTGACGCGGCTGCAGGTCTTCCGCTATGTCGTACTGAAGCCCGCGCTCGCCAAGGTATGGCCCGCGCTCACCAGTCAGTTTGTGCTGATGATGCTGGCGTCGAGCATCTGCTCCTTCATTTCAGTGTCCGAGCTGTCCGGAGCCGCAGCGATCATCGAAAGCCGCACCTTCCGCAGCTTCGAGACCTACATCATCGTCACCATCACCTATCTCGTGATGGCGCTGGCGCTGAAGTCGTTCCTGATCGCGCTTGGCAAGCGTCTTTTCCCGAATTCATCCGGCATGGGCCGCATCGAAGCCAGGGGGAGCGCTGTCTGATGGCGACCTTCGGCTGGCCAGAGATGCTGTTCATCTTTCGCTCTGCGGGCTGGACGCTGCTGCTCACTGTTGTCGCCTTCAGTATCGGCGGGCTTCTGGGCGGCGCACTTGCGATCATGCGCCTCTCTCAAAGCCGCATGCTGCGCGCCATCGCCTCCACCTACATCCTGGTGATCCAGTCGATCCCGGTGCTCATGGTGCTGTTCATGAGCTATTACGGGCTTTCTCTGTTTGGCATCGAGTTGCCTTCGTTCTTCGCGGCTTCCGCTTCGCTGGCGATCTATGCTTCGGCCTATCTCGCCGAGATCTGGCGCGGCTCGATTGAATCCGTGCCCTTCCAGCAATGGGAAGCCTCGTCGTCGCTGGCTCTCCGCCGGCCGGCGCAATACCGCCACATCACCCTTCCGCAGGCCGTGCGCATCGCGCTCCCCCCGACGGTCGGGTTTCTCGTCCAGCTCGTGAAAAACACCTCGATCGTCTCGGTTGTGGGCTTCGTTGAACTGTCCCGGGCGGGAACCCTGGTCAACAACGCGACATTCCAGCCGTTCCAGGTCTTCACCGTCGTGGCAGCCATCTATTTCATGATCTGCTTCCCGCTCTCGCGTCTCAGTCGACATCTCGAAAAGGTGATGAATGCCGGCAATCGTCATTGAAGACGTTCACAAGAGCTTCGGCCATGTCGAGGTGCTCAAGGGCGTGTCGCTTAGCGTCGAGACCGGCCAGGTTGTCGCCATCATCGGGCGGTCAGGCTCCGGCAAGAGCACGCTGCTGCGCTGCATCAACGGGCTGGAAGCCTGCCAGTCCGGCCGTATCGAGGTGGCCGGGCATGTGCTCGACCATGATCCCAGGCATCTGCGCGAGTTACGCAAGGATGTCGGCATCGTCTTCCAGAGCTACAATCTCTTCCCGCATCTCACCGTGGGCGAAAACATCATGCTCGCGCCCAGGCTAGCCAAGGGATTGGGAAAGACGGAAATCCGGCCCATGGCCGAGGAGGTTCTGGCCAAGGTCGGACTTTCGGAAAAATTCGATGCCTATCCTGACAATCTCTCCGGCGGGCAGCAACAGCGTGTCGCCATCGCACGCAGCCTGGCGATGCAGCCGAAAGTCATGCTGTTCGATGAGGTCACCTCGGCTCTTGATCCGGAGCTGACGGGCGAAGTGCTGGTCGTGATGGAAGACCTTGCCAAAGCGGGCATGACCATGCTGCTCGTGACGCACGAAATGAATTTCGCCAGGAATGTTGCCGATGTCACGGTATTCATGCACCAGGGCAAGATATGGGAATCCGGCGCATCTTCTGACATGTTCGCAGCGCCCAGGACACCAGAGCTCCTGGCCTTCCTCAACGCAGGCGTTCGTTGAACGGCGCAGCGGGCGCCAGTCCTGCAAATGCGCAGAAATCATTGAAGAAGCAGGGGAAAACCGACCCCGGTCCGTCATTATCCGCGAAGAACAAAAATCCCCTTTTTGCACGAACAAAGAAATCACCTTCTAAAATCGTAAATTGATGCATCGTGCGTTTCTCGCTACGTTTCTATCCGTTGTAACGGACGAAAGCGCTGCCGCCGATGTCTCAGCCCACCATACTTCGCCACGACGTCGCCATCATCGGCGCCGGTCCAACCGGCCTTTTCGCCGTGTTCGAACTGGGACTTCTCGGTCTCTCGGCAGTCGTGATCGACACCCTGGACAAGCCCGGCGGACAATGCGCCGAACTTTATCCAGAAAAGCCGATCTATGACATTCCGTCCTGGCCGGTCATCACAGGGCAGGAGCTGACGAACAAACTGCTGGAACAGATTGCTCCCTTCGCACCGGAGTATCGCCTTGGACAGCTCGTGACGGGTGTCAGCCGCCGTGCTGACGGACGTTTCTGTGTCTCAACGGACGCCGGTTTCACTGCGGATGTCGCAGCGGTCTTCATCGCCGCAGGTGCAGGCTCCTTCACGCCGCGAAGGCCAAAGCTGGCGGGAATCGAGGCCTTCGAGGGGCGTTCCGTTTTCTATGCCGTGCGCGACCGGGCGCAGTTCCTCGGGCGCGACCTGGTCATTGCGGGTGGCGGCGATTCAGCGATCGACTGGGCAATCAATCTGGCGCCCGACGTCCGTTCGCTGACGCTGGTGCACCGCTCGGACCGCTTTCGCGCGGCGCCAGCATCCGTGACCCGCATGCGGGAACTGGAGGCCATCGGCAAGATCCGCTTTGTACAGGGCGATCTCGCTGGATTGTCTGGCAAGGGCTGTGACCTCGAAAGCGTGCAGATCAGGACCCCATCCGCCGTTGACAGCTGCAGTGCCGACCGTCTGCTCGCCTTCTTCGGCCTCAACATCGAGCTTGGCCCTATAGGACAATGGGGCCTTGATCTGGCTGACGGCAAACAGATCAGGGTCGATACGGAGACGTTCCAGACATCACAATCAGGCGTTTTCGCCATCGGCGATATCAACTGGTATCCCGGCAAGCTGAAGCTGATCCTGTCCGGCTTCCACGAGGCGGCTCTGGCAAGCCATGCGGCCTTCAAGCTTGCGCGGCCGGAGCAGAAGCTGCGCTTTCAATACACGACCTCGTCGTCCGAACTGCAGCAGCGGCTCAACGTCGCGCCCGCAGCGAAGGCGGCCTGACATGAGCCGCATCATCGCAACTGACCGGGACGGTGAGACCCACGCCCTCGACGCCATTGAGGGCTGGCGCGTCATGGAGATCCTGCGCGACCACGGCATCGGTGTCGAAGGCCTGTGCGGCGGCGCCTGTGATTGCGCCACTTGCCACGTCGTCGTGGCCGAGGACTGGGCATCCCGGCTGCATCCCGCACGCGAGGACGAACTGATGAAGCTCGACGAACTGCCGAGTCTCGAACCCACCTCCCGCCTTTCCTGCCAGATTATCTGGAGCGAGGCGCTGGACGGGCTGACTCTTGCATTGGCGGAGACCTGACATGAACCTGACCAGGCGTCCTCCCCTTCCCGTGATCCTGCTCGCCAACGATCTCCTCGACGGCGACGTGGTGTTCTTCGCCCATGGCGGATGGACCCGCGATCCGTCCCTGGCAGAGATCGCTGCGGATGACGCGGCGGCGGCGAAGCTCGAGCAGGCCGCTGCGGCCGCGCTCTCCGCCAACACTGTGGTCGATGCCTATCTCGTCGATGTGACGCTGGATTCAGCCGGCCGCGCCACGCCCAACCACTTTCGCGAACGCTTCAAGACGCTGGGGCCCAGCATCCGGCCCGACCTCGGCAAGCAGGCGGAGTTCGCACGGACTGCCGGAGAATTGCCATGATGTTTGTCGAGGCTTCCCCGATGTCGGGCCATGACACCTCCATCGCGCGGATATCAGCGGCGCACAGCAGGCTGCTCGCGGCGGCCATAGGCCTCATCTTCGCATTCTTCGCGGGCTGGTGGGCGATGCACGCGCAGTCATCACAGGCCTTTGACTTGAATGCGTTTCTATACGCTTTCGCCATCGGCCTCGCCGCCCAGCTCGTCGATGGCGCGCTCGGCATGGCCTATGGCGTGACCGCCAACACCATGCTGCTGGCCTCGGGACTGTCACCGGTCGCCGCGACGTCGACCGTCCATGTCGCCGAAGCCTTCACCACGGCTGCGTCTGGCCTGTCGCACTGGCGGCTCGGCAATATCGACAAGCGCATCTTCAACCGGATCGTCGTTCCCGGCGTCATCGGCGGTGTGGCCGGCGTCTTGCTGATCACCTCCATCGACGGCCGTATCCTGCGTCCCTGGATTTCGGCTTACCTGCTTCTGATCGGCCTGTTCATCATCTACCGGGCATTCTTTGATGTGCGCTGGACCGGGCTCTTCGGCAAGCGGTTGATCCCGCTGGCTTTCGCCGGCGGTTTCGCCGATTCCGTCGGCGGCGGCGGCTGGGGGCCTGTGGTGACCACCACCCTGCTGGCCTCGGGCCACGAGCCCAGAACCACGGTCGGTTCGGTCAATGCGGCCGAGTTCTTCGTCACGCTCGCAAGCGGGTTCTCGTTCGCCCTGCTGGTCGGCATCCAGACCTGGGAAAGCGTGGCGGGCCTGATCCTCGGCGGCCTGCTCATGGCGCCGTTCGCCGCGCGTCTGACGGGCCGCATCGACCGCAAGCTGATGCTGGTCCTCGTCGGCCTGCTGATCTCGGGCCTCAGCCTCTGGACAGTCGCCCGATCCCTCGGTTTCTGACCGCAAGCCGCTCATATCTCAGGAAAAACCGATGTATCGCTATGACGAATTCGACGAACGTTTCGTGCGCGACCGCGTGGCCGAGTTCTCAGACCAGGTGGCGCGCCGGCTCAACGGCTCGCTGACCGAGGATGAGTTCAAGCCGCTCAGGCTCAAGAACGGCGTCTATCTCCAGCTCCATGCCTACATGCTGCGGATCGCCATTCCCTATGGCACGCTGTCATCCCGGCAGCTGCGCCAGCTCGCACTCATCGGCGAAAAGTATGACCGCGGCTACGGCCACTGGACGACCCGCCAGAACCTGCAGTTCAACTGGCCGAAGCTGCGTGATATCCCGGCCATTCTGGAACTGCTCGCCGATGTGGAGATGCATGGCATCCAGACCTCCGGCAATTGCATCCGCAACGTCACGGCGGACCATTTTGCCGGCGTCGCGGGCGACGAAATCGAGGACCCGCGCCCTGTGGCCGAACTGATCCGGCAATGGTCGAGCGCCCACCCCGAGTTCAGCTACCTGCCACGCAAGTTCAAGATCGCCGTGACGGGAGCGCTGGAGGACCGCGCGGCCACCAAGGTGCACGACATCGGGCTCAACACCTTGCGCCATCCGGAAACCGGCGAGATCGGTTACCGTGTTATGGTCGGCGGCGGACTCGGCCGCACGCCGATGATCGGCAAGGTGGTGCGCGAGTACTTGCCGAAGACGGATTTGCTCACCTATCTGGAAGCTGTCATGCGCGTCTATAACGCGGAGGGACGGCGCGACAACAAGTACAAGGCGCGGGTGAAGATCCTCATCCACGAGCTGGGCGAGGCGGAGTTCCGCCGCCGCGTGGAAGCGGAATACACTGAGCTGAACGGCCCATCGGTCAACGCCGATCCGGAGGAGATGAAGCGCATCGCGTACTATTTCGCGCCGCCCGCCTATCAGACGCTTCCCGCCATCAGCCGCATTCTTGAGGCGCAAAAGGCCGCAAACGCCGCGTTCGCGGAATGGGTTGATGTGAATGTCGTCTCGCACCGCGAGCCCGGCTACGCGGCGCTGACAGTCTCGCTCAAGGGCATCGGCGATGCGCCGGGTGACATCACGTCGGCGCAAATGCGCGCCGTGGCGGATCTCGCCGAACGCTACTCCTTCGACGAACTGCGCGTCGCGCACACCCAGAATCTCGTGCTGCCCCATGTCAGGCAGGCCGATCTCTTCGCGGTAGGGCAGGCGCTTGGCGCGGTTGGTCTTGCAGCGGCCAATGTCGGCCTCATCACCG
>CAXTUM010000178.1:0-5998 GCA_964247205.1 uncultured Beijerinckiaceae bacterium | reverse complement strand
CGGCTTATGACGCCTCGGTGCTGTCAGCCGAGCGCGAGAGTGCCGATTTCTTCGAGACAGTGGCGAAAGGCCGCGATGGCAAACAGGCCGCGAACTGGGTGATCAACGAGTTCTTTGGACGCCTGAACAAAGAAGGCAAGGAGATCGCGGACTCTCCGATTTCCGCCGCGCAGATCGGCGGGATCGTCGATCTCATCGGGTCCGGCGCCATCTCCGGCAAGATCGCCAAGGATCTGTTCGAGATCGTCTGGACCGAGGGCGGCGACCCGGCAGCAATCGTCGAGAAGCGCGGCATGAAGCAGGTGACGGACACCGGAGCCATCGAAAAGGCCGTGGACGAAATCATCGCGGCGAACCCGGACAAGGTTGAGCAGGCCAAACTGAAGCCAAGCATGCTGGGCTGGTTCGTGGGTCAGGTGATGAAGGCCAGCGGCGGCAAGGCGGCGCCGGGTGCGGTGAATGAGTTGCTGAAGGCGAAACTGGGGATTGAGTAGCAGCTTGGACCTGCTTATCCGCCCCGTCCGCGATGACGACGCGCAGGACCTGATCGGCCTGATCACGCTCTGTTTCGCTGAATATCCTGGCTGTTTTTTCGATCCGCATGGCGATATGCCGGATATCGTGCGCCCCGCCCTATCAAGGCTGGCGACGGAAGGGCAGTTCCTTGTGGTTGAAGATTCGCGCGGGCGGATCGCCGCCTGCATCGGCGTCGATTTTCCTGACAGCGACACCGCCGAACTGCATCGCCTCTACGTGCGACCTGACATGCGGGGCAGGGGGCTGGCGAAGCTGCTGACGATCCGCGTGGAGGATGTCGCGCGGGAGCGCGGTGTTTCCCGCATGATCCTGTGGTCCGATACACGGTTTACAAAGGCGCATACCTTGTACGAGGGGCTTGGGTATGCGCGCGGTCCGATCACGCGATCACTCGGTGATATTTCGCTCAGCCGTGAGCTTTTCTTCGAGAAGGCGTTGTAGGGATGCATCAGTATTGTGCGTCCCTCGAGGCTCGCCAAGGGGCTCGCACCTCGGGATGAGGAGATCGGTATTCTGCCCTGATATTATTGCCTTGCACCAAATCCTCTCATTTCGAAGCGCTCGCTCTTTGGCGAGCCTCGAGAAACGCACAACGTCATTGCAACGCACCCGCCCTCTGCTAGCTTGATGCAACGCGAAAACACGGCTGGAGGAACCACAATGCCCGCACGCTACGAATTGCACGGAATCTGGCTATCCGGGCCAGCCTACAAGGTGGGGCTCATGCTCTCGCTGTGCGGCGAGCCGTTCGACTATGTGCATGTCAACCTGCGCGCGGGCGAGCACAAGTCGCCGGCTTTCATGGCGAAGCAGCGGTTCGGGCAGGTTCCCCTGCTGATCGACAATGGCAACGGCCGCAAGCTCTGCCAGTCCGCCTCGATCCTTGAGTATCTCGCCGAGATGCTGGGCAAATTCGCGGGTGATACGGTGGAGGAGACAATCGAGGCGCGGGAGTGGATGTTCTGGGACTTCGACCGGCTTGCCCCCAATATCTATCGCTCGCGCGGCATGCGGCTGGGGCTGCGTTCGATGCCGTTTGATACGGCGGCGATGTATTTTACTGAAGGCAATATTGCTCTGAAAGTGCTGGATGACCATCTGGCTGGCCACGACTGGCTCGTCGGCAAGGGGGCAACTATTGCCGATATCGATCTCTACGGTGTGATTGATTATGCGGCGGCTGGCGGCTTCGATCTGGCGCAATACAAGAATATCTCGGCCTGGATCGCACGTTTCAAGGCACTCAAGGGCTTCGGGACGCCGGATCAGATCCTGCCGAAAGAAAGCCGCAAGGCCTGACGGAAATCCGGCGTGACAGCTATTTGAACTTGTCCCAGAGCTGAAGGCCGGTCATCCCGGCGTTCAGCAGTCCGTAGGTCAGCAGGAATGTCGAGACCAGTGTCGCCATGTGAAAGTCTTTCGGGCGCATATGGCAGGCACCCGCGAGAAAGGTCACGAAGGCGCGGCTGGGGCCCATGAAACGGCTGATAAAAATGGCGGTGACACCGTAGTTTTCGATCATTTTCTCGGCTTTTTGCATCATCGCAGGGCGGTTTTTCACGATGCCCAGATTGCGGAACCACGGATCGCCCTGCCGTCCGATTTCATAGTTGATCCAGTCCCCGAGCCAGAAGCCGGTGAAGATGGCCAGGAAACAGCTGGTGTATTCCAGCACTCCGGCCTGAATCAGCGCTCCGGCGGCCAGAATCATGACTGATCCCGAAAAGATGAAGGTCGTCAGGATGACGCCTTCCAGCACCATGATGCCGAACAGGATGGGCGCCGCCCATAGCGCATGCGTCCGCATGAATGCGGATACGCCATCGAGAATGTCCTTGCCGAGGAGGTCCATTGTGCTGTCAGCGCTTCAGCATTATGCGGGCATGAAGCGCGCGAAATAGGTGCCGGGCAGCATCAGCGACGCCGCCCACAGGAAGGCAGAGCCAAAGTTGGCGAGCTGAAACGTCATCATCGGCATGTGCGTTATGCCCGCCGCCAATGGCACAGTGGCCCGCAACGGCCCGGAGAAACGCCCCACGACAATGGCAATCCAGCCCCAGCGTTTGAAGAATTCCTCTCCCTTCGGCAGCAATTGCGGATATTTCGACAGCGGCCACCAGCCCGCAACACGGTGCTGAAAATGTGCGCCGAACCAGTAGGAGAGCCAGTCACCCATTGCAGCGCCCAGGCTGGCTGCAATCCAGATCGACCAGAAATCGAGGCCGCTCATGGTCACCAAGGCACCGATGCCGACCAGCATGGCCCAGAACGGCAGGAACAGCGAGATGAAAGCCATCGATTCGCCGAAGGCGAGAACAAACACGATGGGCGCCGCCCAAGCCTGATTGGCCCGGACAAAACCAATGATGGGGCCTGCCTGCTCCATCACCTTATGCATGAAATCGCTGGTTTCCAAGGAAAGTCTCGCCGGCAGCGCGGATCGCCGCCCCAACCCTTGGCTGGTCTTCAGCTGTTTGTCAGCCGAAAAGACGTCAAACCCTCTCGCGAACTGCCTTCTTCTCGGCCCGGCAATCCTTCAGATAACTGCGCCATGTCGTGCCCTTGGCTTTGAGTGCATCCTTCTGCTCCCGCCAGCTCGCGCCGCAGGCCCGCATATCATCATCCCCCTGACGCTGCTTTGCGGAGCGCTCACGTTTCGGCTTGGCGGCCTTCTCTTCCGTCTTGGCTTGTGATGTTTCGGGCTTCGGCGTCTCTGCGGAGCGCTGTTCAGCCGGCTTGGGACGCAGGGGATTGGGAACAGAGTTCTGCGCCCCGGCGGGGCTGAAGGCGAAGGTGGCGACAGCAATCGTCAGTCCGGCAGCTAGAATGCGTTTCATAGGCGTGACTCCCGTTTCGAATGAGCCGCACAACCCTGGAGGCTCTGTCCGTGAATGTACAAAACAGGAACAAATAGCGCAATTGCTGAGAAATCAGGGGTTTTTGAACGGTGCATGAAATTCGTTTGAAGGGGCTTTCGCCTTGCAGTTCAAGCGCTTACATATCTGAGGCAGGAAATCAGGAGCGCCCCATGACCAAACAGACCCAGCCGATCGATCTCTACTACTGGCCAACCCCAAACGGCTGGAAAATCTCGATCATGCTGGAGGAATGCGGTTTGCCCTACACCGTCAATCTAGTGAACATCTCCAAGGGCGAACAGTTCAAGCCGGAGTTCCTGGCGATCTCGCCGAACAACCGCATGCCGGCCATTGTTGATCCCGAAGGACCGGACGGCAAGCCTATTTCCGTGTTCGAATCCGGCGCGATCCTGCAATATCTGGGGCGCAAGACCGGCAAATTCTATCCAAAGCAAGAGCGCGCCCGTGTCGAGGTGGATGAGTGGCTGTTCTGGCAGATGGGCGGCTTCGGCCCGATGCTGGGCCAGACGCATCATTTCCGCATCTATGCGCCGGAAAAAATTCCCTACGCGATTGATCGCTACACCAACGAGTCGAACCGCCTCTACGGCGTCATGAACAAGCGTCTGGCGGATCGGCCCTATCTGGCGGGTGAATATTCCATCGCGGATATGGCCTGCGTAGGCTGGGCCAAGCTGTGGGAGCGGCAAGGCCAGAACATCAAGGATTTCCCCCATGTCGAGCGCTGGCTGATTGATGTGATGGCGCGCCCTGCCGTGCAGAGAGGGCTCGCGGTCAGCGAGGCTGAAAGAGCGCAGAGCAATCCGGCTGATCCGGCAGTGCGTGCTGTGCTGTTCGGGCAGAAAGCGCGATGAGGGAAAGGTCTGTTTCCGCCTGAATCCCGTTCAGTGTCTGGCGCCCGGCGGAGCGGTGTTGTACACATCTTTGAAGCACAGCATTTCTGCGATCCGCTGCTCATTGTCATCCGGAAATCCGCACTGGGGAGCAAAGCTCTCGGCTTCT
The DNA here is from genome assembly GCA_964247205.1 of uncultured Beijerinckiaceae bacterium. Lineage (GTDB taxonomy): Bacteria > Pseudomonadota > Alphaproteobacteria > Rhizobiales > Beijerinckiaceae > JADCCX01. The sequence continues at coordinate 1,580 of CAXTUM010000178.1, read as the reverse complement.
TTGAAAGTGCCAAACATCCTGTCCCATATGGTGAGGTCGCCAAAATTGTAGCCATGGACGCCGAGTTCGTGGTGGATGGAATGATGCTCCGGTCTCTGGATGAAATACCCCAGCCACTTCGGGGTGCGGATGTTCGAGTGGTAGAAATATTCGCCCGTGGCGCCGAAAAAAGATGTCCACGCCGCAGCCGTGGCGGAGCCGCCGAAAACGCAATAGATGAGAAAGGCTGCGAGGATTGAGTCCGCTGCGATTTCAATCGGATGCTTGTAGAAGGACGTCAGCACTTCGATCCGGCTGGGGCTGTGATGGATCTGATGAAAGACCAGCCAGAAGCCGCTCGCGTGACGAAGCCGATGCCACCAGTAAAAGACGAACGTGCCTGCAACCCAGTAGAAAAAACCTTCTGCCACGGGGTTTGACCAATGCCCCCAGTGAAAGACCGCGTGGTCGCGGAAATAACGGTTCCACGTCAGACCGCCGATCCCGATAATGAGCAGCTGAACCAGATTGATAGCAATCGCACGTCTGTACCATCCGGTCGAATTCGGCAATTCCCTCCCCGGCGTCATTCGCTCGAGGGCAAAGAAGATCGAGGTGCTCACGACGATGAGGGCGGCAGGCAACAACTGATCAAGCATTTTTAGCCCATAATCTCCAGCCACACGGTGAATAGCCTGTCGTGAAATTTAAGCAAACGTCGGACATTTGCATCACCTCAGCACGTCGTCGTGCTTCCCCCCACTCCATCCCCATGCTAGCGAACACCGCCAATCCACCCCGCCGCCGACTCATCGCGCCGGGCACCCCCGCATCCGACGGAGCATTGGCATGGCGCGCATTCTTTCTTCCCACGAGATTCCCGAAGCGCTGACCTTTGACGATGTGCTGATGCGCCCCGGCCATTCCGAGGTTTTGCCGTCGGAAACCGATGTCCGCTCGCGCATCACCAAGAGCATCGCGCTGAACCTGCCGATCATTTCCTCCGCCATGGACACCGTGACCGAGGCGCGGCTCGCGATCGCCATGGCGCAGGCCGGCGGCCTTGGCGTCATCCACCGCAACCTGACGCCCGAGGAGCAGGCCGATCACGTGCGGCAGGTGAAGCGCTTCGAGAGCGGCATCGTCATGAACCCGTTCACGATCACGCCGGACGCTACCCTGGGCGAGGCGCTGACATTGATGCGCGCCAAGGGCATTTCCGGCGTTCCCGTCACTGTGGGCGGGGAGGGCGGGCGGCCGGGCAAGCTTGTCGGGATTCTCACCAACCGCGATGTGCGTTTCGCGGACAATCCGGACCAGCTGGTCAGCGAATTGATGACCAAGAACGGATTGATCACTGTGCGAGAGACCGTGACGCAGCAGGAAGCGCGGCGTCTGTTCCACAATCACCGCATCGAGAAACTGGTGGTGGTGGACAATGACGGGCATTGCGTCGGGCTTCTCACGGTCAAGGATATCGAGAAAGCGATCCTGAATCCGAACGCCTGCAAGGACGAAGCGGGCCGCCTGCGCGTCGCCGCTGCAACCACCACGGGCGATGCGGGCTACGAGCGCGCCGAACGTCTGGTGGATGCCGGTGT
>CAXTUM010000177.1:0-6008 GCA_964247205.1 uncultured Beijerinckiaceae bacterium | reverse complement strand
CGGCGCGGAAGGTCTCGCGGCCGACGTCACCATGCTCATCGGCAACGGCTTCACGCCCGGGCACGCCGAGCTCGCCTTCGACCTGCTGCGCACCGATCCGGGTGTCGCGCAGCTGTTCACCGAGCGGCTGTCGGGCGACGGCCACCTGTGACCGCGCGATGACCGCCACCCTGCTGCGCGGCGGCCGCGTCCTCGTCGGCACCCAGGTCCGGTCCGCCGACCTCGTGGATGCGCATGACTTTGGGCACTGGTTCTCTCCGTGTTTTTCGGTCTGGAATACGTTATGCGCCGGTAGCCGCACGTCCGGCAAGGCCCGGCTTACAGCCGTTTTTCAATCGCATCGCGCAAAGCGGCCTGCCGTGAGGCATCCAGCGGAAAATCCCACATGATGGCGATGGCCATGAGCTTGAGACAGACCGGCGCCGCCGCATAGAGCAGCGCCAGCACTTTGAGGCCGAACTCGGATTTCAGGCCTGCCCCCGGATCATAACCGCTGAAAGCCAGCAGCGGGAAGGCGATACCCACCGCAAGCGCGAGCGCCAGCTTGGTCGCCAATCCCCAGATCGCGAGATAGATGCCCGAACGCTGCTCGCCGGAAGCAGCCGTATCAACATCGATCACATCGGCCTGCAGGGAGGCGGGCAGCACCAGATCGGCTCCCACGGAAAATCCCGTGACGACGCATATCATCAGGAACAGCGCGTCCGCCTTCACCGGCAGGAACGGCGCGAAGATGAACGCCGCGCAGGCCAGCAGCATCGCGTAGCACCAGCTGCGGTGCTTGCTGCCGCGCTTCGCCAGTTGCAGCCAGAATGGCATGCCGATCAATCCGGCGAAGAAATAAACAACGAGGAAAAGCCCTGCCTTTTCCGGCAGTTCCAGCCTGTCACCGACGTAGAGAATGAACAGCGTGACCGGAAATCCGTTGGCCAGTCCGTTGATCAGAAAAGCCAGAACCAGCCGCTTGAACGGGATGTTGTTTTGCATGAAGCCGAGACCTTCACGGAAACTGATCGTGCGTGTCGAGCGGTTCAAGGGCTCGGGCACAGCCACCAGCGTGACCAGCGCCGCGACAGGCAATGCGAAGATCATGATCAGCGCGAAGATATCGAGCGTCTTCTCCAGACCAACTGCCGTGCTCTGCCCGTCGCTCACGATGTACTGGATGATCAGCGCAGCCAGCGTACCGACAAAGGCAAAGCCCTCGCGAAAGACAGTCACCCTGTTGCGCCCTTCGTAGCTCGGCGAAAGTTCCGCGCCCCAGGCGTTGAACGGCACCAGCGCGATGGTCCAGCCCAGCGAGAGCGCCATGCTCCAGATCAGCAGGTGCTGCCACGTCACCTGATCAGGCGGGTTGAAAACCATGTATGCCGCCAGCGCCGTCAGCGGAATACCTGCCGCAAACCACGTCCGCCGTCGGCCGAACCGTGCCTGTGTCTTGTCCGAAAGATAGCCCGCGAGGGGATCGCTGAAGGCATCGAACAGCCGCACGGCCAGCAGGATATGGCCGACCAGCGCAATGGGAATGCCGATGCTGGCGTAATAACCCGGTACGATCACGTAGAAGGGCAGGGTCAGCAGCGCCAGCGGCAGCGCAGGCAGGCCGTAGCACAGGAGTTCCACCAGCTTGGGTTCGCGGGAGGCAGGCCGGGATGTTTCTGGCCGTGAGGTTTCCATCATCGGCTCAACGGCCCGAATCTGTGTTCATAACTACAATGTATCAGCGTTCACGCAGTCTTGGCATAAACGATCTGCCGCACGTCGATGTTCTCGGACCGGAACCCTGCCTCGCAATACCCGTAGTAATATTCCCAGAGGCGCCGGAAGCGCTCGTCGAAGCCCAGCGGTGTCAGGTTGGGCCAGACCTCGCGGAACTTCACCCGCCAGTCCGCCAGCGTGCGGGCGTAATCCTGCCCAAAGATCGTATGCGAAACATGGGAAAGCCCGTGCTCACGTCCCAGATCATTCAGCCGTGTCGGTGTCGGCAGCATGCCGCCGGGAAAGATGTATCGGCGGATGAAGTCCATCTCGGTGCGGTATCCCTCCCAGAATTTCTCCTGGATCGTGATGATCTGCAGCGCTGCCGTGCCACCGGTTTTCAGCCGGTCGCGGAGCTGGCGGAAATACGCCGGCCAGTATTCCTCGCCCACCGCCTCGAACATCTCGATCGAGGCGATGCGATCGTAACTGCCCTTCTCATCGCGATAATCCTGAAGCTTGAAATCAACCTTTTCAGCCAGGCCTGCTTCGAAAATGCGCTTCCTTGCGTAGTCGAACTGCTGTTGCGAGATGGTGAGGCCAGTGACCTTGCAGCCGATGTCCTTTGCGGCGAATTCGGCAAACCCGCCCCAGCCGCAGCCGATCTCCAGCACATGATCACCCGAGCGAAAGCCCCCGGCTTCCGCCAGAGTGCGGTATTTGCGCATTTGCGCCGAGGCGAGATCGTTGTCGCCCGGCGCATAGATCGCCGAGGAATACGTCATCGTCCGGTCAAGCCACTGCGTGTAGAACGCGTTGCCGATATCGTAATGCGCGTGGATGTTGCGCTTGGACCCGCTTTTGCTGTTGCGGTTCAGCCAGTGGCGGAAGCGCTGAAGCAGTTTCACGATGGGACGGCCCGGCAGCAATGTCGATACGGCCTCGTGATTGACGCAGAACAGGTAGAGAAATTCCGTAAGATCCGGTGTGTCCCATTCCCCCGCGATATAGGCCTCCGCCAGACCGATGTCGCCGCCTTCGAACAGACGTTTGGCGAAGCGGAAATCATGGATGGTGAACTCGGCTGACGGTCCCGGCTTGGCCCCGCTAAACAGGTAGCGACCGCCATTGGGCAATTGAACGGTCAATTCGCCGTAGTTCAGGCTCATCGCATAGCCGAAAGCCCGGCGCACAAGTGCGGGGAGATCGCGCGCGATGTCATGGAGGCTGTCCGCCGTAACGCGGATCGTATGTAAGGTATCGTGGGAATTACCGGGCAGGGCGGTGGTCATTGGCGACTCTCCAATAAGCTGGCATGATCCCGGAAGGTGCCATCGACGCTGATTTTCGGCGGCGCAGTCGGGCGGGTGACAAACCGGACTCCCTTGAACCAGAGCTTCATGGCCTCCCAGTGGATCCCTCCCACGACCTTCAGAGTCATGAGCGGGATTCGGAAGAATGCAGCCAGCACGCTGCGGTTTGTCAAATCCGTATGGTTGCCGATGAAACTTGCGGCGAGAATGGGACCAGCGGCATCGGTTTCGAGAATGCGGAAGGCGATATCTGGCCCCGGGGGCCTTATCCGGAAGCGATAGTTCATGGCCATGTCCATGAAGGGCGAAACGTAAAACAGCTTCTGCCGCTCCTGCCGCAGGCCTGCTTCGGTGAGTTCCCCCGCAACGACAGGTGCGACATACGTGTGCATCTCGCCGAAGGTGTTGCGAACCTCGTAGATCATGCCAGTCAATTGATTGGCATGATCATAGGCGAAATAGACCGCGATGGGGTTGAAGGTGAAGCCAAGCACGCGGGGATAGCATAGCAGCAGAATGCGACCGGGCTCGGTTGCAAGTCCCGCCTCGCGCAACAACCGGCGCGCATAGGGAGCCAGCGCCGAGCCATCGCCGGGACCATGATCTTTCTGGTGGAAAGACAGCAGGTTGTATCCGGCGACGGAGAAAAAGCGTGAGGCCTTGTCTGCCTGATCGAGGGCACCGATATCGATCACGAGCGAATAGACGCTGTAGGTGAAGCGATGCGCCTTTGGCTTCATCCGGGCGTGCATGACCTGCCCGTCATAGAGCGAGGCCGCTGCCGCAGGAGGCCCGACGCCTCTGGTGGTTGAACTCGCCTTCATTCTGCAGGTTGCCGGATAGCTGCGGCTCCGCGCCGCCAGGGCATGAAGGCACCAAGGCCTTCCGCCGCATTCATGCCGGATACGAGACCATCCTCGTGGAAACCATATCCCGTCCACGCCCCGGCAAACCACACGCGATTGTGGCCATTCACCTGTTTCAGCAACTTCTGCCCGGCGAAAGCGGCAGCTGTGAATTGCGGATGTTCGTAGCGGAATGTCTGGAACACGAGGTCCGGCCTGGGCGGACGCGGCGGATTGAGCGTCACGAACAGGGGATGCTTTGGATCAATGCCCTGCAGATGCTGCATCGAGTAACTCACGCACACATCACCCTCGCTGGTGTCGGATTCCCGCAGGAAATTCCACGCGGCCCATGCGCCCTTGCGCTTGGGCATCAAGGCAGGATCGCGGTGAAGATAGACCGTATTGGGGCGGTATTCGACGGATGAGAGAATGCTGCGTTCGTCGTCAGTTGGGTCTTTCAGCAAAGACAGCGCCTGATCGGAGTGTGCCGCAATGACGACCTGATCGTAGCGGCCGGAGTAACCGCTGGCCGTTGTCACCGAAACCCCGAAAGCATCGCGGCTGACCGACACGACCGGGTCACCCAGCCTGCAGCGGTCACGGAAGCCAGCCGTAAGCGTCTCGACATAACGGCGGCTGCCGCCTGTCACCGTGCGCCAGACCGGGCGGTCCCAGTGCAGAAGCTTGTGGTTCTCGAAGAACGTGACGAAATTTTCCGCAGGGAAATCCAGCATGTGCTCGGCGGGTGTTGACCAGATCGCTGCGCCCATCGGAACCAGATACCGGTCGCGGAAATAGCGCGAGAAATTCCCTTTCGCGATATATTGTCCGAGTGAAAGCCCTTTGAGTTTGCCGGACTCAAGATCAGCTTTTGCTGCCTTCTGGAAGCGCAGGATCTCCAGCAGCATGCCGAGATAGCGCGGGTTCACGAGATTGCGGCGCTGCGCGAACAGCCCGTTGAACACATCATGCGTGCGCCCGATCCACTCGAATTCGCCCCGGCCAATGGAGACTGAAAAGCTCATGTCCGACGCCTGCGTTTCGACACCGAGATGTTCGAACAGCGCAGTCAGGTTGGGATAGTTCAGGACGTTGTAGACAATGAAGCCCGTATCGACGCTGATAGGGGTGCCGTCATAGTCGATATCGGCGGTGGCGCTGTGGCCGCCGATGCGGTTTTCAGCTTCGTAGATCGTAATGTCGCTGATGTGATCGGCATTGTGCAGGGCATAGGCCGCAGCATTGCCGGCAATGCCGGTCCCGATAATGGCAACGCGCATCAGCAAACGCTTTCAAGGTACAGACCAGAATGCAACATCAGGCGGCAGCCTCCGTCGAGAGTGATTTGAAGGCAGCCAGCGCCCGCTCCCTTGCATCGGTATGGTTGATGATCGGAAACGGATAGTTGGTACCAAGCCGTATACCGGCCTGAGACAGAACTGGATGCGGCGCTTCCCAGGGTTTGTGGATCACGTTTGCGGGAAGGCGTGCAAGCTCGGGCACATAGTGACGGACATAATTACCTTTCGGATCGAATTTCTCGCCCTGCACGACCGGCGCGAAAATGCGGTAATAAGGCGCGGCATCGGCTCCGGATCCCGCCACCCATTGCCAGCTCGCCGCATTGCTCGCCGGATCGGCATCGACCAGCGTGTCCCAGAACCAGTCTTCGCCCAGCCGCCAGTCCACCATCAGATGCTTGATCAGAAAGGACGCGACGATCATGCGCACGCGGTTGTGCATCCACCCGGTGCGCCACAATTCGCGCATGCCCGCATCGACGATGGGATAGCCCGTCCGGCCCTGCTGCCACGCTTTCAGGCCTTCCGGATTGTTGATCCACGGAAAGGCGTCGAAGCGCGGCTGGAAATTGGCGCTGGCGAGCTTCGGGAACTGGTAAAGCAAGTGATAGGAAAACTCCCGCCAGCCGACTTCGGCAAGGAATTTGTCGAAATCATAAGGTTTTCCGGAACTATTTCCCGCTTCCGCCGCCATCCGCGTAGTCTGCCAGATCTGGCGCGGGCTGATCTCGCCGAAGCGCAGGTGAGGTGAAAGCCGCGATGTCGAGCGCAAATCCGGGCGGTTGCGGTTCTCGCCATAACCATCGATGGCGGAATCGAGAAAATTGTTCAGGTTTTCGCGTGCGCCT
>CAXTUM010000176.1:0-6071 GCA_964247205.1 uncultured Beijerinckiaceae bacterium | reverse complement strand
CTTCTGGAAGGCAGCGTTGGAAGACGGCGTGAGCGACGATGCGGCGCTTGAGAAGGCCATTGGCCTGCACCGCAAGCATCACGCGCTGGAGGATACGGTCGAGCGCGCCCGCCATTACGGCGCGATGGCCAAGGATGCGCTCGGCATCTTCCCGGATTCACCCCTGAAATCAGCGATGGTGGAAGTGGTGGATTTCTGCGTCAGCCGATCAGCCTGAACTGGTCTACATCGACCAGCCCCCTGTCCGTGATCTTGAGATGCGGGATCACCGGCAGCGGCAGGAATGCGACCTGCAGGAATGGCTCGGCCAGCGTGCAGCCCAGTGATTTCGCGGCGGCGCGCAGCGGGATCAGCTTGCCGCGCACGCCTTCAAAGTCGAGCAGGCTCATCAGGCCCGCGACGGGCAGCGCCAGTTCCGCCAGAACCTTGCCGCCGTCCGTCACCACGAACCCGCCCTGCAATGCGCCCAGCCGGTTGGCGGCGAGCGCCATATCCGCATCATCCGCGCCGACCACCGTGATGTTGTGGCTGTCGTGGCCGACGGACGACGCAATGGCCCCGCGCTTGAGCCCGAAGCCCTGAACGCTGGCCACGGCCATATTGCCGTTCTTGCCGTGGCGCTCGATGACCGCGAGCTTGATGATGTCCTGTGCGAGATCGATGCCGGTCGCGGGCAGGGTTTTCCTAAGATGCGCGGTGATGATCTTGCCCGGAATGACACCGATCACCGGCGTATCCGTGCCGTGGTGCCTTGCCCTGAAATCAGTTGATGAAACCTGCCGCGCTTTCATGCTGGTGAGGCCTACGGGGGCCACAGTCTGGCGCGCGGCGAAAAGCTTCGGTGTCACGGGCCGCCCCGCCGAGATCACCTCGGAGACGCGGCAATCTTCCAATTTGCCGTCGAGCAGCACGATATCCGCCCGGTAGCCCGGCGCAATCATGCCGCGATCGGTGAGGCCGAAGATGCGCGCACCGCTGATCGTGGCCGTGCGGTATGCATGGAGCACAGGCGCGCCGCAGCTGATGGCTTCGCGGATAACGAAATCCAGATGGCCTTCTTCCGCCACATCAAGCGGATTGCGGTCATCCGTGCAGAACGCCAGAAACGCTGATGTGTCCGCGCTGATGATCGGCGTCAGCGCGTGCAGGTCCTTGGAGACCGATCCCTCGCGGATCAGGATGGCCATGCCCTTCTTCAGCTTCTCCATGGCCTCGGCGGGCGCTGTCGTCTCGTGGTCGGTGCGGATGCGCGCCGCGAGATAAGCGTTCAGTGCGGTGCCGGACAGCAGCGGCGCATGCCCGTCGATATGGCCGTCAGCCCAGGCCTCCAGCTTCTCGATCACATCGGGCGCGGCATGGATCACGCCGGGGAAGTTCATGAACTCGGCCAGACCAAGCGCCTTGGGATGATTGCGGAAAGGCAGCAGGTCAGCCGCATCAAGCCGCGCGCCGGATGTTTCCAGATCGGTCGCGGGCACGCAGGATGACAGCATCACGCGCAGGTCCATGATCGTGGCCGAGGCACAATCCAGCGCATAGCGGATGCCCTCCGCACCCAGCACATTGGCGATTTCGTGCGGGTCCCAGATCGCGGTGGTCACGCCGTGGGGCAGTACGCAGCGGTCATATTCCAGCGGTGTCAGCAGCGAGGATTCGACGTGGAAATGTGTATCGATGAAGCCGGGCACCGCGATGCGGCCCTTGCCGTCGATTTCGCAGACGCCTTTGTATTCGGCGTAGGTTCCCACAATGCGGTCACCGCAGACCGCGATATCGGTGGGCGTCAGCACGCCCGTGATCAGGTCATAGAGCCGGACGTTGCGGATCACGAGATCGGCGGGTTCGCGGCCCGCGCCTTGCGCGACCATGATGGGGAGAGGCTGTTGTGTCATGACGGGATGATGACCCGGAAAAAGCCGCTTGGAAATCCCTTTCAACGGATTGCGGAATTTGGCGCGGCTGCCCTATGTTTCCCGCCACCAACAATGGGACCTCATATCCATGCTGATCCGCCGCGCTGCCACGCTTGCTGCCTCTCTGACGCTCTGCGCCACACTCGCCATCGCGCAGGAAAAAGTCGTCAATGTCTACAACTGGAACGACTATATTGATCCCAAGGTGCTGGAGGATTTCACCAAAGAGACCGGCATCAAGGTGGTCTACGACACCTATGACAACAACGAGATCGTCGAGACCAAGATGCTGGCGGGCAAATCGGGTTACGACATCGTCGTGCCCTCCGCCCCGTTCCTGCAGCGCATGGTGGCGGCGGGCGTGTTCATGCCGCTCGATCTGTCAAAGTTATCCAACCACAAGAACCTGTGGCCGGAGATCATGGAGCGGCTGAAAACCTATGATCCCGGCAACAGATTTGCCGTTCCCTATCTCTGGGGAACGGTCGGGATCGGCGTGAATGTGGCGAAGGTGAAGGAACGTCTGGGTGGCGCTATCCCGCAAAGCTGGGACCTGCTGCTTGATCCGAAGGTGTCATCCAGACTCAAGGATTGCGGCATCCATGTCCTGGATGGCCCCGAAGATGTGTTGCCGAACGTGCTGCGCGCGCTGAAGCTAGATCCCAATTCCAAGCGGGCAGAAGATATCCAGAAGGCGGGCGACGCCGTGTTCCGCGTGCGCGAAAACGTGCGCAAATTCCATTCGTCGGAATACATCAACGGCCTCGCGGGCGGCGATATCTGCATGGCTCTCGGCTTCTCCGGCGATATCCTGCAGGCCCGCAAACGCGCGAAGGAAGCCGGCAACGGTGTCGAGATCGATTACATCATCCCGAAGGAAGGCGCTCAGATGTGGTTCGACTCCATGGTCATCCCCAAGGATGCTCCGAACGCCGAGAATGCGCTGGTCTTCATCAACTACATGCTGCGCCCCGACGTGGCGGCGGCGAATTCCAACCTCGTGGAATACGCCAATGCCAACACGCCTTCGCGCGCGCAGATCAAGCCCGAGGTGCTCAACAATCCGGGGGTATATCCCAACGAAGAGGTGATGAAGCGGCTTTTCACCAACACGGCCTATGACGAGCGCCTGCAACGCACGGTCACAAGGCTGTGGACGCGGGTGAAGACGGGGCGGTAGTCTCGGCGAGTCAATCATAGGAACCGCGCCATGTCCCCTGAATTTGAAACCGTCGGCCAGGCGATGGTCCGGTCGCTGGCGGCGCATGGCGTTGATACCGTCTTCGGCATTCCCGGCGCGCATATGTATGATTTCAACGATGCGCTGCATGGCATGCGCCACGCCATCCGCTTTATCCACACGCGGCACGAGCAGGGCGCGGGCTACATGGCCTATGGTTATGCCAAGTCCAGCGGCCGCATTGGAACCTTCACGGTGGTGCCGGGACCGGGCGTTCTGAACGCAGGTGCGGCGCTTTGCACGGCACTTGCGGCAGTCGCCCCGGTCCTGTGCGTCACCGGCAACGTGATGTCGCATCTCATCGGACAGGGACGCGGGCAGCTGCATGAACTACCGGACCAGCTCGCAACATTGCGCGGCATCACCAAGGGAGCGGAACGCATCAACCAGCATGCAGATGTGGGCCCTGTCATGTCCGGCATGATCTCCCGCATGCTGTCGGGACGGCAGGGGCCGGTGGCGGTGGAAACGCCATGGGATGTTTTCGGCAAACGCGGCCCGGTGCTGGAGCCCACCATCGGCAGGCCTGCCCCCAATCCTGTGGCTGATTCCGATGCCATTGCAGCTGCGGTCAAGCTGATCGCCGGGGCGAAGAACCCGCTGATCATGGTGGGCGGCGGCGCTGTTGATGCCTCTTCCGCGATCAGGGCACTGGCGGAGCGACTGCAAGCGCCTGTCACGGCGCATCGCTCCGGCAAGGGCATCGTGGCGGGGGATGATGCGCTGTCGCTCGATCTGGTCGCGGCCTATGAGTACTGGAAGAGCTGCGACCTGCTGATCGGCATCGGCAGCCGGCTGGAACTGCAGTTCATGCGCTGGCGCTGGCAGCCCAAGGGCCTCAAGATCATCCGCATCGATATAGACCCGACGGAAATGATGCGTGTCAAACCCGATGTCGGCATCATTGCCGATGCGGCGGAGGGCACGCAGGCGCTGATCGATGCGCTTGATCTGGGAAAACCGGTCTCGCGGGCAGATGAATTCCGCGAAATAAAGGCCCGGGCGCGCGCGTCCTATGAATCGGTGCAGCCGCAAATGGCCTATCTCGATGTCATCCGTGCCGTGCTGCCCCGCGATGGGTTTCTGGTCGAGGAAATCAGCCAGATGGGTTTTACGGGACGGTTCGGCTTTCCGGTCTACGCGCCACGGCACTACGTGAGCTGCGGCTATCAGGACAATCTCGGCTTCGGCTACAACACCGCGCTGGGCGTCAAGGTTGCGCATCCTGACAAGGCTGTCGTTTCAATCTCCGGCGATGGCGGCTTCCTGTTCGGCCTGCAGGAACTGGCGACGGCGGTGCATCACAGGATCAATGTGACGGCCATTGTCTTCAACAACGGGGCCTATGGCAATGTCCTGCGCGACCAGAAACACGCCTATCAGGGACGCATTCTCGGTGCGGAACTGACCAACCCCGATTTCGTCAGGCTGGGCGAGAGCTTCGGTATCCGGTCGTTCCGGGCGGAGACACCGGAGCGTTTGCGCAAGGCACTGGAAGCCGCGCTCGCGCTGGATGCGCCCACGCTGATCGAAGTGCCGGTTGAGACGGGCAGCGAGGCCTCGCCCTGGCCCTTCCTGCACCCTGCGCCGCATCTTGATTCATAGATTTTCAGGAACCATCGCTTCGGGATACATCAGGGCCGTGAGCCGTGCCGCACCCATGCGCGCCACCCGTGTCAGCAGTGCCTTGCGGGTCGCGGCGGGCAGGGGATGCAGAGGCGCCTCACGGATCATCGCGCCGCCGAAAGCATCCGCCACGATGAAACCGGCATCCGCCGGAAACAGCGTTTCATGCACATCGGGCGATGTCGCGAAAAACAACCTGTCGCAATACAGCCGGTATTCCGGCCATTTGCTGTCTGCCCGCAGGTCTTCCTTCGAGGATTTGATTTCGATGATCCAGATCTCGCCGATGCGCGAGATGGCCAGCAGATCGGCCCTTCTCCCGGACGACAAGGTGACTTCAGGCAAGGCGAAGAGATCGTGCGCTGCCAGCAGCCTCAGCGCGCCGCGACGGATGGCCAGCGCCCTTTCGGACTGGCGGCCATCTTCCATCGTCACGCCTTCGCATCCTCGATGATCATCTGCGCGCCCTTTTCGGCGATCATCATGGTCGGCGAGTTGGTGTTGCCTGACGTAATCCTCGGCATGGCCGATGCGTCGATGACGCGCAGTCCCGGCACATGGCGCACGCGCAGGCGCTCATCCAGCACCGCCATCGGATCTTCCTTCACGCCCATCTTCGCGGTTCCCACCGGATGGAAAATCGTGGTGCCGATATCGCCCGCCGCCTTTTCCAGCTCGGCATCGGTCAGAAGACCTGGGCCGGGCATATATTCATCGGGATGGTATTTCTTCAGCATATCCGACGACACGATATGGCGGGCCAAACGGATCGATTCCACCGCAACGCGCCTGTCCTCTGGTGTATTTAGATAATGCGGATGGATGGTCGGCGGGGCCTTCGGGTCCTTGGATGAGAGCCGCACGAAACCGGTGCTTGTCGGCCTGAGGTTGCAGACACTGACGGTGAAGGCGCCGAACGGATGCAGCGGCTCGCCGAATTTCTCCAGCGACAGCGGCTGGATGTGGAACTGCACGTTGGGTGTTTCGTGATCCGGCGAAGAGCGCGTGAAGCAGCCAAGCTGCGAAGGCGCCATCGTCATCGGACCCTTGCGGAACAGCGCGTACTGAGCCGCCATCAATCCGCGCTTGAACAGCGACCGGTACTCGATATTCATGGTCCGGACATTGCTCAGCCTGAAGATCGTGCGCAGCTGGAGATGGTCCTGCAGATTGGCCCCGACGCCGGGCAGGTCCGTGACGACAGGGATGCCCAGTTCGCGCAAGGCCTCGCCCGGTCCCACGCCGGAGAGCTGCAGCAGCTTCGGTGTGGCGATGGCTCCACTGGACAGGAT
>CAXTUM010000175.1:0-6080 GCA_964247205.1 uncultured Beijerinckiaceae bacterium | reverse complement strand
TGCTGCGCCAGACCTTCAAATCCATCCCGAAGGATTTCGAGGAGGCCGCGCGCATCGAGGGCTGCTCCACATTGGGCGTGCTCTGGCGCGTCTACATCCCTTTGGGCAAGCCGATCTATCTGGCCTACGGGCTGGTGCTCGTGAGCTTCCACTGGAACAATTATCTCTGGCCGCTGATCATCACCAATTCGGTGAGCACGCGGCCACTGACGGTGGGGCTCGCCATCTTCGCCTCGCCTGATCAGGGCATCGACTGGTCGGTTATCTGCGCTGCCACTCTGATGACATCCGGCCCGCTGCTGATCGCGTTCCTGCTGTTCCAGCGCCAGTTCGTGCAAAGCTTCATGCGGGCCGGCGTGCGCTGATGAAGCTCATCACCTGGAACATCCAGTGGGCGCTCGGCACCGACGGCATCATGGACCCGGCCCGGATCGTCAGCCACGCGAAAGCCATGGCGGATTTCGATGTGCTCTGTTTGCAGGAGGTGGCGGACAACTGGCCGGAACTGAAGGCCTCTCCAGTAAAAAACCAATTCGCGGCCTTTGCTGCTCTCCTGCCGGACTATCACGCGATTGAAGGCGTGGCGCTTGAAACACGCGACGCATCCGGCAGGCCCAAACGCTTCGGCAACATGATACTGACGCGTCTGCCCGTCGTGCAGGTGCTCCGCCATATCCTGCCCTGGCCAGCGGTGGAGACGAACAATATGGCGCGCGGTCTTATCGAGGCTGTCGTGACGACCGCTTCAGGGCCCTTGCGGCTGATGACGACGCATCTTGAATACTCTCACCCCGCGATCCGCCAGCAGCAGGTGGCAGCTTTGCGCGACATGCACGCCAGCGCCTGTGCGCGGGTGGAGACACCCCGGAGCGATGGCGCTGGAACCTACGCGCGCACACCCTCCGCCATGTCCGCCATCCTCACGGGCGATTTCAACATGAAGCCGGCTGATCCGCTGAAGCAGCGCATCAGCGACCCGTTCGCTCAGGGCTGGCCGCGCCTTGTCGACAGCTGGGAAGTGCTGAACGGCGACAAGCCGCATCCACTGACATCCTGCATCATCGACCAGACCCACGGGCAACCGCATTGCTGCGACTACATCTTCATCACCGAAGACCTTGCCCCGCTTATCCGCCGTGTCACCTGCGACGAGGACACGCGCGTCTCGGACCACCAGCCCATCCTGATCGAGATTGAAGCATGACGGTCCGCATCGCCCAGATTTCCGACCTGCATGTCTCGCCGGATAACCCGTTCTTCAATGCCAACATGGACCGGCTGATGGAGGATTTGCGGGCATCAAAGCCCGATATCGTGCTGAACACCGGCGATCTCGGTCTCTACGGCGAGAAGGACAATGATGATCTCGGACTGGCGCAGAAGGCACACAAGGCATCGGGTCTCGAAACCTATATCGTGCCGGGCAACCACGATGTCGGCGAGCATCCCGATATTCCGGACCGTGTCTGGGCGGATGAGGCCAGCCTTGCGCGTTATCGCCAGCGCATCGATACCGACTTCTGGACACTTGATATTCCGGGCTGGCGCTTCGTCGGCCTCAACTCGCTCATTATCGGCACTGGCCTGTCAGGTGACGAGGAGCAGACCGAATTGCTGCACAAGGCCGCGCGGGAGCGGGGTGGCCGCGCACTGGCGCTCATCATGCACAAGCCGTTATGTGACCTTGAAATGGGGGACACGCTGATCACCAACCGCTTCACCGCCTTGCAGGCGCGCCGCAAGCTGATGCAGGCCATGGGCGGCAATACTCCGCAGCTGATCCTCTGCGGCCATGTTCATCAATACCGCGATATGCAGATCGCAGGCAGCCGCCACATCTGGGGACCGGCGGCATCCTTCGTGATCGGCGATCCATGGCAACCGTCATACGGCGCGAAGGCGGTGGGATATCTGGAGCATCTGTTCCACGCAGACGGCAGCCATTACCACCGGCTGATGACCGTTCGCGGCCTCGTGCACCACGATCTCGCAACGATGCCCGAGGTCTATGGCGACATCACCCGGCGCGGACCGGGCAATGGTTGATCCCGGCATATTCCCCGCCGACGAATTGCAGCCGGACATCCCCTGGATCACTTCCGTCATTCGTGCACCAAACCCTTTCCGGGTGTTTTGGCCTAGCACTGGCCCGATGCTTGCTCTCATCTTTTGCCTATGCGTTGCCGGTGCGTCCAATCGCGCGGGTTGCTGCAAGCCAGTATAGCTCGCAGTGAACGGAGAGCTTCGCTATAGGTGTTCGAATCCTGTTGTTTCCTGCCTGGAATGTGGTGCCAATGTCGTCGAAATTCGCGCAACGAGAAGTGCTTGATCCTGTGAATATCCCTTTGGCAGCGCAGAGCGATTCCATCAGCGACGGTATTGGAGCCTTCGAAAGGCGAATTCTTTCCAAGCTCACATACGATGTCGGCAAAGATCCCGAAAGCGCCTCCGACCGTGACTGGCTGATCGCCACGGTGCTCGCCACGCGCGAGAGGATCGTCGATGGCTGGATCAGCACCACGCATCAGGTTTATCGCGATGGCCGCAAGCGGGTTTACTATCTCTCGCTGGAGTTTCTGATCGGACGCCTGCTTGGCGATGCGCTGGGGAATCTGGGCCTCACCGCGACGGCACGCTCAGCCCTTGCCAGAAACGGTGTGGACCTTGACCGCCTGCGCCTGCTCGAGCCGGATGCCGCGCTGGGCAATGGTGGTCTTGGCCGTCTGGCGGCATGTTTCATGGAAAGCATGGCTACACTTTCCATCGCTGCTTATGGCTATGGTATCCGCTACGACCATGGTCTGTTCCGCCAGCGTATCAAGGATGGTGTCCAGCTTGAATATCCTGAAAACTGGCTGGATTTCGGCAATCCTTGGGAGTTCGAGCGACCCGAGGTTGCCTATCCCATCGGTTTCGGGGGGGCTGTCGAAGCACTGTCTGGCAAGGATGGTGATACGCGCCATATCTGGCGCCCGGCTGAAAGCGTCGATGCGGTTGCCTACGATACCCCGGTGGTTGGCTGGCGCGGCAAGCATGTGAACACCCTGAGGCTGTGGTCCGCGAAAGCATCCGACCCCCTCAGGCTCGACGCCTTCAACCGAGGTGACCATGTGGGCGCCCTGTCCGACAGGATCAGGCTGGAGGCAGTCTCCAAGGTGCTCTATCCCAGCGACGCATCACCGGCGGGGCAGGAACTGAGGTTGCGGCAGGAGTTTTTCTTCGCATCCGCATCCCTGCAGGACCTTTTGCGCCGTCATGTCACCCAGCATGGTTCGCTGAAGACTCTCAACAATCACGTTGCAATCCAGCTCAACGACACGCATCCCGCAATCGCGGTGCCGGAACTGATGCGCCTGCTGATTGACGAGCATGGGATGGAGTGGGACGAGGCCTGGGAGATCACCCGCCAGACCTTCTCCTACACCAACCACACGCTGCTTCCCGAGGCGCTGGAAAGCTGGCCTGTGCCTTTGCTGGAGCGGCTCCTGCCGCGCCACATGCAGATCATCTATCTGATGAATGCAGCGCAGCTCGAGAGCATCAGGACCAATCCGGAACTGGATGACCAGTTGATGTCGTCCGTGTCACTGATCGACGAGCACAATGGCCGGCGTGTGCGCATGGGCAATCTTGCCTTCATCGGCTCGCACAAGGTCAACGGTGTTTCAGGCCTGCACACCGATCTGATGCGCAAGACGGTATTTCATGATCTCAATCAGGTGTTTCCGGGCCGCATCGTCAACAAGACCAACGGTATCACTTTCCGCCGCTGGCTGTTCGAGGCGAACCCTGGCCTGACGCGCCTGCTGGTGGAGGCCGCCGGCCCGAAACTGCTGGACGATCCGGCAGGTTTACTCGCGCTCGAACCCTTTGCGAAGGATGCGTCGTTTCAGGCGCGGATCAAAGCGGAGCGGCGTGCCAACAAGCTGGTTCTCGCCGCCCTCATCAAGGAACGGCTCGGCATCAAGGTGAACCCCGATGCCCTGTTCGACGTGCAGATCAAGCGCATCCACGAATACAAGCGCCAGTTGCTCAACATTCTGGAGACTGTGGCGCTTTACGACGCGATCCGCGCCCAGCCGACCCGCAACTGGACGCCCCGCGTCAAGATATTCGCGGGCAAGGCGGCGGCAAGCTACCATCAGGCCAAGCTGATCATCAAGCTGGCCAACGATGTGGCCAAGGTCGTGAACGGCGATCCGGCGATCCGCGGCCTGCTCAAGGTTGTGTTCCTGCCGAACTACAATGTCTCGCTGGCGGAAACGATCATCCCGGCGGCTGATCTGTCCGAGCAGATTTCAACCGCCGGGATGGAAGCATCGGGCACCGGCAACATGAAGTTTGCGCTGAATGGTGCGCTGACCATCGGCACACTCGACGGCGCGAATGTCGAGATGAAGGAGCATGTGGGCGACGACAACATCTTCATATTCGGCATGACGACCGAGGAGGTCGCGCAGCGGCGCTCTGAAGGCATCGACATGCAGGGCGTCATCGCCAGTTCCCCCATCCTGAAAGAAGTGCTGGATGCGGTCGGCAGCGGTGTTTTCTCGCCGGATGAGCCAGGCCGTTTCAAGCCGCTTGTCGATGCCGTGACCTATCATGATCATTTCATGGTCTCGGCCGACTTTGATGCCTTCTATGCGACGCAGCGGGGGATTGACGATCTCTGGCAAGATCCGAAGCAATGGTGGGCAAAAAGCGTACTCAATACGGCGCGCATGGGCTGGTTCTCGTCCGACCGGGCAATCGCCGAATATGCCAGCGAAATCTGGCGCGTTGACCGGAGCGTCACGACGTGATCCGCTGACGTCGTGACCAAGCGTTCGATCAGGACAAAAGCAAATTCCGGTGCGGACTGGCGCGCGACGGAAGCGCAAATCGCCGCTATTGTAAACGCTCGCCATGGCGACCCGTTCGGATTGCTGGGCGCGCATGCCGTGGCCGCAGGATCAGTGATCCGGGCGTTCGTGCCCCATGCCGAGACGGTGCACGTCATCAGCCGTGATGGCAATATGCTGGCGGACCTGGTGCGGCGTGACGATGCGGGTTTCTTTGAGGGGCTGCTGCTGGCCTCTGCGCCGCGCTCCTATCGCCTGCAAGCGGCCAACAGCAGCGCGCAATGGGAGTTTGCCGATCCCTATGCCTTCGGACCCGTGCTGGGCGAGGTGGATGATTACCTGCTCGTCGAAGGCACCCACCGCACGCTCTACCAGCGCCTTGGTGCGCACATTATGCAGCATGAGGGTGCAGAGGGCGTTCACTTCGCGGTCTGGGCGCCGAACGCGCAGCGGGTTTCCGTGGTGGGTGATTTCAATGCCTGGGACGGGCGGCGTCACCAGATGCGCAGGCGCGTCACATCTGGGGTCTGGGAGATATTCGCGCCGGACGTGCCGGTCGGCACGGCCTACAAGTACGAGATCATCGGTGTTGATGGCACCTTGCTGCCGCTGAAGACCGATCCGATGGGCGCGCGCGCCGAAATCCGCCCATCCACTGCATCGCTCGTTGAAGGTCCAAGCCGACACGCATGGGGCGACAATGCTTGGATGGAGACACGGGCTGGCCATGACAAGCGCCGCGCGCCGATGTCTGTCTACGAGGTGCATCTGGGCTCGTGGCGGCGCAAGGGCGACGGCGGATATCTCAGCTACGATGAGCTTGCGGACGAACTGATCCCTTATGCGTCATGGATGGGCTTCACCCATATCGAACTGATGCCTGTCTCAGAGCATCCGCTCGATGCCTCGTGGGGCTATCAGCCGATCGGCCTGTTCGCGCCATCCAGCCGGTTTGGCGACCCCGACGGCTTCCGGCGCTTCGTCGATGCCGCACACCGCACTGGGCTTGGCGTGATGATCGACTGGGTGCCTGCGCATTTTCCGGTCGATGTGCATGGACTGGCGCGTTTCGACGGCACGGCTCTCTATGAGCATGCCGATCCGCGGCTCGGTTTCCACCCGGACTGGAATACCGCGATCTACAATTTCGACCGTGCGGAAGTGGCAAGCGTGCTCGCCGCCAATGCGCTGTACTGGCTGGATGAATTCCACATTGATGCCCTGCGCGTCGATGCCGTG
>CAXTUM010000174.1:0-6153 GCA_964247205.1 uncultured Beijerinckiaceae bacterium | reverse complement strand
AAGGCCGATGTGCTGGACCAGCTCAAGCAGCCATGATCGGCAGCTTGATGTCCTCCACTCGCTGTGGGAGCCCGGGAATGCTGAAGGCTTCCGCGACAACATCACCATGTCGACCACCACCAACGCACCCACCTGCGGAAATGCCCCCATCCGTGCATTGAGGAGCAGTTCCCAACCCGGCAGCCCGCCGTTTCCGCTGCCGCGCATCCCAAGCCGCCAGCACCAGCGGACCGACGAGGGCGCTCGGCTCGCGCCCTATCATGCCGGGTCTCGTGTGCATCCCTGCAGGCCGATGGTATCAGATCGGCGCGATGCCGGCTCTCGCGACGATCAGCTTCCATCGGGCAATTTCTGTTGCCAAATGCGCAGCGAGGGCATCAGGCGTCGATGCTATGACTTCGCCGCTGATCGCCTGAATGCTCTGGCGCGTGACGTCATGCTGCAAAACGGCGCGGATGTCGGCGCTAAGTTTCGACAGGACTGGGGCAGGCGTCCCGGCTGGCGCGACGAAAGCCCACCAGTTCGCGAGTTCGTAGCCAGGCAGGCCTTGCTCGGCGACTGCGGGAACGTCAGGCAGCGTGGCTACTCGCTTCGCCGTCGTCACCGCGATGGCGCGGGCGGTCCCGCCGACAACCTGCGGCAGAGCGGTGGACGCATTGTCGAACATCACGTCGATCCGGCCGCCCACGAGATCCTGCAGGGCTGGCGAACTGCCGCGGTAGGGAACGTGCGTCATCGCGACACCCGCCTGCTGGCAGAACAGCTCCGCCGCAAGATGAAGCGACGAGCCCGATCCTGCGGAGGCGTAGGACAACCCTCCAGGCCTAGCTTTCGCCGCCGCAATCAGATCGCCAATGGAGCGAATGGCAGAGCTCGCAGGCACAATGACGACGTTCGGCGTCTCCAATGCCAGCGTGAGCGGCGCGAGATCCCTTTGCGGATCGAAGGGCATTGCTTGGTAGAGGGACGGGTTGACGGCAAGTGCTATCGAGGCGAGGCCAAAGACATGGCCTGTCAGCTCGCTTTTCGCCAAGGCCGCAAGACCGGTGTTCGATCCAGCGCCGGCGCGGTTTTCCACAATGACGGACTGTCCGTAAGCGGCCGCCAATCGCTCGCTGACCACGCGGCCTATGATGTCCGCCGCGCCGCCAGCAGCGAAGGGCACGATCAGTTGAAGGCCTTTGCTGGGGAACGACTGAGCGCGGGATGGCAGGGCCAGCAACGATGCTGCTGAGGCGACGAAGAGGCGACGGTTGATCAACATGCTTCTCCTTTCAGATGCCAAGGTGCTTCTCGAGAACCTCAGGCGCAGCAGCGATCTCTGCGGGTGTGCCATCGAAAGCGATCTCGCCCTTCGCCATCACCACCATGCGGTCGGCCACCCTGGCGAGGCTGCGGTGATCCTTGTCGACGACGATGGTAGCGATGCCCTCGCTGCGGATGATGCGGAGCGTCTTCCAGATCTCCTGGGCGATGAGCGGCGCCAGCCCCTCCGTGGCCTCGTCGAGCAGGATGAGATCAGGGTTGGTCATCAGCGCGCGGCCGATGGAGAGCATCTGCTGCTCGCCGCCCGAGAGCTGATGACCGCCGTTCATGCGGCGCTGGCGCAGGCGCGGGAACACATCGAAGACGCGGTCAATCGTCCAGCCGCAGTTGCCCGAGACGCCTGCGCGCGCGGCCATCACGAGGTTCTCGACTACGGAGAGCGAACCGAAAACTCCGCGGCCTTCCGGCACGTAGGCGAGGCCTGCCTTGGCGATCTGCTCGGGCTTCGCCTGCAGCGTGCTCGCGCCTGCAAAGCGGATATCGCCCCGCCGGTCCGGGAGCAGGCCGACGATGGACTTGAGAAGCGTCGTCTTGCCCATGCCGTTGCGGCCGATGAGCGCTATCTGTTCGCCGCGATTGACAGTCAGATTGACGCCGTGGAGCGCCTGGCTTGCACCATAGAAGCCCGTGAGGTTGCTGATGGAAAGAAGCGCACTCATGCCGCCACCTCGTGATCGCCGAGGTAAGCCGCCCGCACAGCAGGGTGATTGCGGACGTGCTCGGGAGCGCCCGATGCGATCATCTGCCCGTCGGCCATCACCGTCAGGCGGTCGGCCAGCGCGAAGACCGCATCCATGTCGTGCTCGACAAGCAGGACAGCACGTCCTTCCTTCAGCTTTCGGATTAGATCGATCATGCGCAGCGCCTCGGCCTGGCCCATGCCCGCCAGCGGCTCGTCCAGCAGGATCACCTTTGGCTCCGTCGCAAGCACCATGGCGATTTCGAGCTGGCGCTGCTCGCCGTGGCTCATGAACTTCGCGATAGTGCCGGCGCGTTGCGTGAGGCCTGTTTCAGCGAGCGCCTGGTCCGTGCGGGCGTTGACGGCGGTGTCGTGCGCAACATGGCCCGCCATGCGTAGCGCATGGCCGCTGTGGGCCTGGGCGGCCAGGCGGACATTCTCGAAGACAGTCGATGTCAGGAAGATCGTTGTTTTCTGGTATGAGCGCCCGATGCCAGCCATGGCGCGGCGGTTGGGTGGATAGCCGGAGACATCGAGCGAGCCCAGAAGCACTGCTCCCGATGTCGGCAGAATATCGCCGGACAGGAGGTTAATGAGCGTCGATTTGCCCGCGCCATTCGGCCCGATGACGGCATGAACCTCGTCGCGGTGGACATCAAGCGAGATATCCGACACCGCCTTCAGTCCGCCGAAGCGCTTGCTGAGCGCTGCGGCCTTGAGCAAAACCTCAGCCATGGTTCGCCGCCTCCTTGGCGTTGGCGGGCAGTTTTGCCGTATCTGCTTCGTCGCTGTGCTGGCGGCGCAGCATGGAACCAAGCTGCTGCAAGCCGCCGGGAAGGAGGAAGACGAGTGCGATGATGACGATGCCCTTCACCAGCTTCCAATGCTCGACACTGGTTTTCAAAAGCTCTTCCAGCCCGATCAGCGCGAAAGCGCCGATGATGGGGCCAAGCACCGAACTCATTCCGCCGAGCACGACCATGACCAGCACGGTGGCCGAGAGGTGCCAGCCCAGCAACTGCGGCGCTATGAAACCGAACTGCGCCGCGGAAAAGTAACCCGCCAATCCTGCGATCATCGCGGAGATCACGAAGGCGGTCAGGCGAACGCGGAACACGGAGTAACCAAGCGACAGCGCCCGCCGTTCGTTGTCCCGCGCCGCCGCCAGTGCATGACCGAAGGGTGATTGAACAAGCATGCTGATGATCAACGCGGACCCCACGAGGCAGGCGAGTGCTACGAAGTAGAAGACGCGGTTGCTCTCAAGATCAAGCAAGGTCAGCCCGCCGAGTACGATCTCCGGCTTGAAATAGATATACATGCCATCGGAACCGCCGCCGATCTTGGTATCGTGAAAGAAGTAGAAGAGCATCTCACCGAAGGCGAGCGTCACCATGATGAAATAGATGCCGCGGGTGCGCAGCGACAATGCGCCGATCACGGTCGCGACGGCGCCGACCACCAACAGCGTCACGGGCAGCGACAGCCAGACGGATGCTCCGCCGCTGTCGGGTGTCTGGAACGCCAGCATGTATCCGGCGAGCCCGAAAAAGGCGGCATGGCACATGCTGACCAGTCCGCCAAAGCCGACAACAAGGTTGAGCGACAGGGCCAGCATTCCCATCAGCATCGCCTTGGAAGCAAACTGCACGTAGTACCCAGGTGCGAAGAATGGCAGCGCCACCGCGACGGCAAGGGCGGCCAGACCAAGCGTGTTCGCGCATTTTGTGAGAGGGGGAGCCATGTCAGCCCTCCTTCTTGCCGAGCAGGCCGTTGGGCCGCCACAGCAGCACGCCGGCCATCAGCACATAGACGAGGATGGAGGAGACCTGCGGGAAGAATACCTTGCCGAACGTGTCGGTGAGGCCGATCAGCAGAGCTCCGATGGCGGCGCCCGCGACCGAGCCGATCCCGCCCAGAACGACCACCACGAAGGACAGGATGAGCATGCTATCGCCCATGCCGGGGAACACCGTCGAGATCGGCGAGACGAGGATGCCGCCGAGCGCCGCGAGCGCGATGCCGCCAGCAAACACGTAGCGGTTTACCAGATCAAAGGGGATACCGAGCGCGCGGGTCATGTCCCGGTTCTCGGCGCCGGCGCGGATGATCATGCCCAGCCGCGTCTTCTGGATGACGTAGAAGATGACGCCCGCAAGCACCAGGCAGATGCCGCACAGCGCCAGTCGGTAGACCGGATAGGACAGCACATCCGTCAACTGGATCGATCCCGTCAGCCAGGACGGCGGCGGAACGGAATGCACGTCCTTGCCGAAGAGGATCTGCCGGAGCTCGTCAATCACGAGGATGAGCCCGTAGCTCAAGAGCACCTGCGCCAGATGGTCCCGCCCGATAAGGCGTTTGACGAAGACCTCCTCCAGAACCAGCCCGAGCACGAAGGACAAGGCCGTGGCGCCCACAAGAGCGATGGCGAAGCTGCCGGTGTAGCTGGAGATCCAGTAGGCGAAATAAGCCCCCAGCATATAGAACGCGCCATGGGCAAGGTTGATGACGCCGAGGATTCCGAAGACGAGCGTCAGGCCGCTGGCGACCAGAAACAGCACGAGGCCGTATTGGACGCCGTTCAGCAGCTGAACGGCGAAGGTGATCGCGTCCATGAGGGTGGCTCCGTCCAAGAGGAATGGAGCGCGGGCTGCGTCAGCTGATCCGCGCTTCCGAGGGCGACTAGCTGGCGACGCGGCATCCGCGGGCGGGATCATCCACCGCTTGGCCTGCGACCGAGACCAGCTCGTTGCGGCCATTGCGGACCTCGCGGAGGTAGATGTTCTGAACAGGGTTGTTGGCCTTGTTGAAGCTCATCGGCCCGCGCGGGCTGTCAAACTTGGCTTGCTGCATGGCAGCGGTCAGGGCAGCGCGGGCGGAGAAGTCGCCTTTCACGGCCTTGAGGCCTTCGTTCAGCAGCGCGCCGGCGTCATAGCCCTGCACGGCGTAGATATCGCCGTCGTTTCCGGTCTTCGCCTTGAACGCTGTGAGGAAGGCCTTGTTGGCCGCATTGTCCAGATTGTCAGCATAATGGAGCGTGGTCTTGATTCCGTTGGCGTCCGCGCCCTGGGCCTGGATTGTGCCGTCCGTCAGGAAGCCGGAACCGTAGAGCGGAATCGACTTGTTGAGACCGGCGGCCGCGTAATCCTTGACGAACTTGACCGCGCCGCCGCCCGCAAAAAAGGCGAAAACGGCATCTGGCTTGAGGGTTGCGATGCGCGTGATGAGCGCTTGAAACTCCACTTCAGGGAAGGGCAACGCCAGATCCTCGGCAATCTTGCCGCCTGCCTTGGTGAAGCCTTCCTTGAAGCTGTCAATTTGCTGCTGTCCAGCCGCATAGCGCCAAGTGATGGTCGCGACGTTGCGGTGTCCGGCGTCATACATCACCTTGCCCATCGGATGGCAGACCTGCCAGTTCGAGAAGGACGTGCGGAAGATGTGCGGCGCGCACATGGGACCAGTCGCCTCGTTCACGCCAGCGTTGGGAATGATGAGCATGGCGTTCGTGTCGCGGGCGACCTTCACCATCGCCATGGCGACACCGGAGTGCACCGTGCCGACCACGACATCGACCTTCTCCCGGCCGACGAGGCGGTTCATGTTGTCGGTGGCGGATTCAGGCTTCGACTCATCATCGACCTGCACGAACTCGATCTTGCGGCCGCCAAGCGAACCGCCTTGTTGCTCGACATAGAGCCGGAAGCCGTCGTCAATGAACTTGCCGAGTTTCGCGAACGTCCCTGAATACGGCAGCATCATGCCAACCTTCAGTGGCGCTCCCTGGGCGATAGCCGGAGTCGGAAACCGGAAGGCCGAGGCTGTGGTCATCAGCCCCGCCGAGCCGATCAGAAAGCCGCGGCGGTTCAGCGAGCTTGGCGATGAAATCAAACGTGACATGGCAGTTCCTCCGGCAGTCGGTTGAGCATTGTTCGCGACCGGGAGCGGATGGCTGGCACATGTGGTCCTCCCCTTCGGTTGAGCGTTTCTTCCCAGTACCGACGTTAGGAAGGAGTGCGTCCGAAAGACAGGATCGATTGCGTCTATATTCATACCCCTGAGGTATGCAGCGCCTTTGCTCTGCAAGGTGGCCGCTGAAGCAGTTCGGAAATAGCTAGAAACTGGCCATATCAGAGGGGGACAGCCAC
>CAXTUM010000173.1:0-6156 GCA_964247205.1 uncultured Beijerinckiaceae bacterium | reverse complement strand
AGCGGCAGCCCTGCTGCTGGCGCCCAACATCATCACCAACGTCTTGCAAGGCATGAACGGCCCGGCGCTCGGGCCGCTGCTGAAGCGCCTCGGCCTGTTCCTGATCACCACAGTGGCGGGCGCCCTGCTCTGGGAATATGCAACAGGTGGCAAGGACCTGCGCTGGGCCACGCGGCTGCTTGGCCTGACGCTCGTGATCTACGCCCTGCTCGGCCTGTTCCGCATACGCTTCAGCCTGAAACCGGCTCACGAGACCTGGGTCGGCGGGCTCTGCGGCCTCGCTACAGGCGCCATGACCATCGCCACCGGCGTGTTCGTCATCCCGTCAGGTCCGTTTCTTCAGGCCATAGGACTGGAGAAGGATGAACTCGTGCAGGCGCTCGGCCTGTCGTTTCTGATCGCCAGCATCAGCCTTGGCCTTGTGTTGCTGATGCGCGGCGGTCTGGGATCGGGTGTCGCCATGTCATCAGCAGCGGCACTGGTGCCCGCCATGGGCGCGATGTTCGCGGGGCAATGGATGCGCAGCCGAATCTCGGCTGATCTGTTCCGCAAGCTGTTTTTCGCAGGGCTGCTGGCGCTGGGCGGATTCTTGATGGTGCGGGGGTAGGTTGTCCATACTTCCTTCTGCCCTTGCGGGGGAAGGAAAACGCCACTCACTTCCCCAGCTTGTCCAGCCGCGCCCGCATCGCTTCCAGATCGCGCTTCATGGCATCCACGTCACTGCCTTCGGTCTGGGGCTCTGCCGAGGCAGGCTTGGGCACCAGCGGATTGAACAGGCGGAAGGCGTTCTGGAACAGCTCCATGTTCGCCTTGGCCTGATCCTGCATCGCGCCGATGACATTGCCGGTCATGGCCTTCGACATCTGCTCGCGGAATTTCTGCTGCTCACCCGTGAAATGCTGCATGGAATGCTCGAGATAGCTGGGCACGAGGCCCTCCATCTGATGGCCGTAGAAGCCGATGAGCTGGCGCAGGAAATTCACTGGCAGCATGGTCTGCTGCCCTTCCTTGCCTTCCAGCTCGAAAATGATCTGCGTCAGCACGGACCGCGTGATATCTTCACCGGTCTTGGCGTCGGATACGGTGAAATCCTCGCCTTTCTTGACCATGACGGCGAGGTCTTCAAGCGTCACATAGGTGCTGGTGCCGGTGTGATAGAGACGCCGGTTGGCGTATTTCTTGATGACTGTGGGTACGGCAGACTTCGTCATCATCACCTTCCTGGATTCCACACTCTGTCGGTGTGCTGTCCTTCATAAGAGCCGTGTTGCGCTGCAAAGACAAGTCTTTTGCATTGCGGTGGTTGACGGGAAGCCCCTTGCCGGAGTTGAGTGGTCGAAAGAGTCAAACACACCGGCGCGGTCCGGCAGGGGAGAAGCAGCATGTCAGGCAACGATGTGGTCATCGTGGGCGCAGCCCGCACGGCAGTGGGCTCTTTCAACGGAGCCTTCGCGGATCAATCAGCGCACAAGCTGGGCGCTGCCGCCATCAAGGCCGCGCTGTCCCGCGCGGGAGTTTCCGGCGGCGATGTCGACGAGGTGATTTTCGGCCATGTGCTGACGGCAGGCGCCGGGCAGAACACGGCGCGCCAGGCCGCGATGGCAGCCGGGATCCCCGACAGCGCAACGGCGCTCGTCGTCAATCAGGTCTGCGGCTCCGGCCTGCGCACGGTCGCGATGGGCATGCAGGCCATTGCCAACGGCGACGCCTCCATCATCGTGGCAGGCGGACAGGAATCCATGTCGCTGTCGCCCCATTCCGCCCACATGCGCGCGGGCACCAAGATGGGTGACGTCAAGTTCATCGACACCATGATCCGCGACGGATTGTGGGACGCGTTCCACGGCTACCACATGGGCAACACGGCGGAGAACGTCGCGGCGAAATGGCAGATCACCCGCGAGCAGCAGGATGAATTCGCCGTGGCCTCGCAGAACAAGGCGGAAGCGGCGAGGAAGTCCGGCCGCTTCAAGGACGAGATCACGCCCTACACGATCTCCACCCGCAAGGGCGATGTCATCGTCGACACCGACGAATACATCCGCGACGGCGCGACCATGGAAGCCATGCAGAAGCTCAAGCCCGCCTTCCCCGGCGGCGTTTCGGTGACGGCGGCCAATGCCTCCGGTCTGAACGACGGTGCTGCGGCGCTGGTGCTGATGACGGCTGCCGAAGCCGCAAAGCGCGGCCTGACACCTTTGGCCCGCATCGCCTCATGGGCCACGGCAGGTGTGCCGCCTGAGATCATGGGCTCCGGCCCCATCCCGGCCTCGCGCAAGGCGCTGGAAAAGGCGGGCTGGAAGGTCAAGGATCTCGATCTTGTCGAGGCCAACGAAGCCTTCGCGGCGCAGGCGCTGGCGGTCAACAAGGACATGGGCTGGGATCCCTTGATCGTGAACGTCAACGGCGGCGCCATCGCCATCGGCCACCCCATCGGCGCATCGGGCGCGCGAGTGCTGGTGACGCTGTTGCACGAGATGCAGAAGCGCGGCGCGAAGAAGGGCCTCGCAACATTGTGCATCGGCGGCGGCATGGGTGTCGCGCTGACGGTGGAGCGGTAGAACTGCATCTCCCCTTGCGGGAGAAGGAATAAATAAAAAATATAAATTCTGGGAGGAATACACATCATGCCACGCACAGCACTCGTCACCGGCGGAACCCGGGGCATTGGCGCTTCAATCTCGAAAGCCCTGAAAGCCGCAGGCTACACCGTCGCCGCGAGTTACGCCGGCAACGATGACGCCGCCGCGAAATTCAAGGCTGAAACCGGCATCGCGGTCTTCAAATGGGATGTCTCGGATTTCGACTCCTGCGCGGCGGGTGTGGCGAAGGTGGAAGCCGAGGTCGGCCCCATCGATGTTCTCGTCAACAACGCGGGCATCACCAAGGACGGCTTCTTCCACAAGATGACAAAGGATCAGTGGCGCGCCGTCATCGGCACCAACCTCGATTCACTCTTCAACATGACCCGCCCGGTGATCGAGGGCATGCGCGCCCGCTCGTTCGGCCGCATCATCGTCATCTCGTCCATCAACGGCCAGAAGGGCCAGATGGGCCAGGTCAATTACTCCGCATCGAAGGCGGGCGACATTGGCTTCGTCAAGGCGCTGGCGCAGGAAAGCGCCAACAAGGGCATCACGGTCAACGCGGTTTGCCCCGGCTACATCATGACCGACATGGTTGCCGCCATGCCGCCCGAGGCGCTGGCAAAGATCGCGGCGGGTATCCCGGCGGGACGTCTGGGCAACCCGGACGAGATCGCCCGCGCGGTGGTGTTCCTCGCATCAGATGATGCGGGCTTCATCACGGGTTCGACGCTTTCGGCCAATGGCGGGCAGTATATGGCGTGAGGCTTTCCTTCTCCCGCTCGCGGGAGAAGGTGGCCGCCGCAGGCGGACGGGTGAGGGCATGCCCTGTTTCCCTCATCCGGTTTCGCTGCGCTCAACCACCTTCTCCCGCTCGCGGGAGAAGGCTAAGGGGCCCCATGCACCCAACCCTCTCCGGCCTCGCTGCCATCGTCCTGTGGTCGGTCCTCGCCCTGTTCACGGCAGGCACCGGCCCAATCCCGCCATTCCAGCTCTCCGCCATCACTTTCGCGCTGGCGAGCCTTGTGGGCTTTAGCGTCATGGCCGCGACCGGCACGGGCCTTGCCGTGCTGCGCCAGCCCGCGAAGGCATGGGCCATCGGCATCTATGGCCTCTTCTGCTACCACGCGCTCTATTACACCGCGCTGAAGCTCGCGCCGCCCGCTGAAGCCGGACTTATCGCCTACCTCTGGCCATTGCTCATCGTGCTGATGACAGCACTCCTGCCGGGCGAATCGCTCAGCAAACGCCACGTCATCGCCGCCAGCCTCGGCCTTGCGGGCGTGGTCGTGCTGGGCCTCAGCAAAGGAGGTGTTAGCTTCGATTCTGCAAACTGGAAGGGCTACGCTGCAGCACTCGGCTGCGCCTTCATCTGGTCGAGCTATTCGGTTCTCTCCCGCACGCAGGCTGAAGTACCGACGCAGGCCGTCACCGGCTTCTGCCTCGCGACAGCCATCCTGTCCGGCATCTGTCATCTCCTGTTCGAGACACCGGTGTGGAACCAGACGACAACGCAATGGCTCTGCATCATCGGTCTGGGTCTCGGACCTGTGGGGGCAGCGTTCTTCCTGTGGGATCTCGGCATGAAGCGCGGCGATATCCGGCTGCTCGGCACCGCGAGCTATGCCGCACCGGTACTGTCCACGATGTTGCTCGTGGCGTTCGGGTTTGCACAGGCGCACTGGACGCTGGCGCTCGCTTGCGTGCTAATCGTGGGTGGAGCAGTGGTGGCGGTGCGGAAGTGATCTTCCCTTCTCCCGCAAGCGGGAGAAGGTGCCCGCCGCTAGGCGGGCGGATGAGGGCTTGAAACGCCTGCCCTCACCCGTCTCGGCTTCGCCTCGCCACCCTCTCCCGCAAGCGGGAGACGGAAAGGAAACGCCGTCACCCTGGGCTCATTGCAACTCTACTTCGGCGGCCTTGCCCCGATCACGCCCCTGTTGTCCTGCACGTCGGCAGGGCTGATCGGCACATAGCGCTCACCCGGCGCATCCTTGATCACCGCGGGCCTGCCGCCACGCCCCGGCGGCGGCACGGGCAATGGGTTCTCACCGCAGCCCTCCCAGTAATCCAGCGTCTGCTGCGCGCTCTCCATGGCGATCAGCGCCTGCTCGGCGCGGATGGCCTCGCGCATCGGCGCCTCGATGGTGATGTGCTCCAGCGCATAGCGGTAGGCCGCCGCCTTCTCGCGCATGTCGCGGCGCACCCAGTCGAGAAGCCCACGATTCTCGGCAACACGCGCCGCTGCTTGCTCACGCTGCGTCGGGTTCAGTTCACGCACAGTGTTCATGCTCTGCACGCGCACCCGGTCTGCCGCGCACACCCGCGCCGCCGTCTGCGAGAACGGCACCATGAGCTGACGATCCGCCTCGATATCCTGCCCCAGCTTCTGATAGCGCGAGGCAACCGAGCGATAATCCTCGGTCATCAGCAGCAGGTGATAATGGCTGCGGCCGGAGTGCGGCAGCGGCGGCAGCACGCGCGTGTAGCTGAGTTCCGCCAGCCGCATCTGCATATTGGCCTTGTCATACGCGGGCATCAGGAACCGCCAGGCACGGTCGCGCAATTCGATCTCGTCGTCGGTAAACGGATAAAGCGAAACCGCATCGCCACGCGCCCAGGCCGAAAACAGCCCGGCTTTGGGCAGTACGGTGTTCGTCACGATATTGTCGGAGCGGCGTCCGAAATCGCCGGTGTGGTAGGACGAGCAGGCGGACAGCAGCACGAGGCACGGCCCCGTCAGGAGCCGCGCGGCAAGGGAACGCATCACCTTGAAGTCACACATGATCACGCCCGGCGCCGAACCTTCCGGCGGCGTCCGTTCTGGTTGTTGTCCCGATCCAGAGTGTCAGGGCCCGCATTCGGCGGGTCCATGTCGGCATGGCGCTCATAGCGCACGCCGGTGAAGAGCAGGATGTCCGCGCTGTCGGCGGACGGCGCATTGGCCGCGTCGTTTCCCCCACTCCGCTGTCTGGTGCGGGGAAATGGCAGGACATTGGTCATGGCCCATCCCTCCTCACGAAACGCAAGTGCTTCGTGAGAATCACTTCACGCGATTATGGTTAAGGGAGTGATAATGGGGTTTGCTGCTTTCTTCTCCCGCTCGCGGGAGAAGGTGCCCCGAAGGGGCGGATGAGGGCCTGATGTCGCTGCCCTCACCCGTCTCGGCTTCGCCTCGCCACCCTCTCCCGCAAGCAGGAGAGGGTAAGAAACTCACGCAAACCGCTGGTCATATTCCAGCACCGCCTCCAGCAGCACTTGCGCGCCCGCGCCGCATTCATCAAACGAGGTCGATTCCGCCTCGTTGTGGCTGATACCGCCCGCGCAGGGCACGAAGATCATCGTGGTCGGCGCAACACGGGCGATATACGCCGCATCGTGGCCCGCACCCGACACCATGTCGCGCATCTGGTAGCCGGATTTCTCCGCCCCTTTGCGAACACAGGCGATCAATTCAGGGTCGAACTTCACCGCAGGTGAGTTCCAGATCATCTTTTCCTCGAAGGTCAGTCCCAGCGGCTCCATCACCTTTGGCAGTGCGGCCCGGAACTCGGCCTCCATCTGGATCAGCACG
>CAXTUM010000172.1:0-6163 GCA_964247205.1 uncultured Beijerinckiaceae bacterium | reverse complement strand
TCCGGCTCGGCATGGCGAAGGCCTTGGTGCCGTTCGTCTTTGCCTATGCACCTGCGATGCTGATCGTCACGAAGGAATTCACATGGCCGGCCTTCATCGAAGTGACGCTGACCTGCGCCATCGGCATTGTGGCGCTCGCGGCGGCGCTGACAGGCTTTGCGCGGACTGCACTGGCGGGATGGGAGCGCGTCCTGCTTGGCATCACGGCGATCCTGTTCATGTCGCCGGGCTGGGGCACGGCGGTAGCGGCTGCGGTGGTGGCTGCTCCGGTTGTTGTCCGGCAATGGCGCGCTGCGTGATTGCCCCAAAGGGAATGGCCTGCTAATCGCGCTCCCGTGTTCAGAAAACCCGACATCGAGCGCTACCACGCGCGCATGGCCCGCATCGCGCGCTGGGACCGCCCGCTCGGCAACGGCTGGGACCGTTTCCGCGCCTGGATGAGCATGATCTTTGTCGATCACGGCATTTTCCGGCTGTTCTATCTGAACCAGCACAGCGTCGACGGGCAGCTGTATCGTGCAGCGCAGCCCTGGCCGCACCAGATCGCCCGCTTTTCGGGGCTCGGCGGCAAGAGCCTCGTCTATCTCCGGGGCGGGCGCGAGCATGGTTCGTGGCCGCTGGAGAAAGAGGCGGCTGAGCAGAATGGCCTTGTCCTGACGGAATTCCTGGCGCGTTCGCGCGAAGCGCCATCGAGAGATATGCTGCTATCCTCACCCGCATTCTTCGACAATCTGGCTTATCCCGCGCTGATCCACTGCAAATCCGGCGCGGACCGGGCGGGCTTTGTGGCGGCGCTCTATGTGCTCGTGCATCTCAGGCGCCCGGCCAGCGAAGCGCTGGAACAGCTGAATGCGAAATACGGCCATTTCCACTGGTCGAGAACAGGCATTCTTGATCTGTTTTTCGAGCGCTACCGCGACACCGGTGAGGCCAAAGGCATCCCCTTTCTGGAATGGGTGGAGAATCACTACGATCCTGAAGCCCTGCAGCGGGATTTCAAGCCCGGCTTCTGGTCCAACCTGCTGGTGGACACGGTCCTGCACCGCGAGTGACGGCGTCACCACGCCGCAGCTTCAGTATTCGCCTTTTGTGATCAGGGCATGGCCTTGCAGACGGCACAGGACTAAGAGACTTCCATGAACTGGCTCATTCCCCTCGCCATCGGCGCTGTCGCCATCGTGCTCGTTTTCGGCCTCGTGAACATGCTGCGCAATGGCAGCCCCAACACGTCGCAGACACTGATGCGCTGGCGGGTCGTCCTGCAATTCGTCGCCGTTGTCCTCATCATGGGGGCTCTCTGGCTCAAGGGAGGTTAGTCCATGGTCCGGCTCAACAAGATCTACACCCGCACCGGCGATGACGGCACCACGGGTCTGGGCAGCGGCAAGCGCGTAGCGAAATACGATTTGCGCGTTGAATCCTTCGGCACGGTGGATGAGGCCAATTCCTGCATCGGCATGGCTCGCCTGCATACAGCAGAGTCATACCCCGCCCTCGACGCCATGCTCGCCCGCATCCAGAACGATCTCTTCGATCTTGGCGCGGATCTCTGTACGCCCGATATCGGCGAGCCGCTGGCCTACGAGCCCCTGCGTATCGTGCAGGAGCAGGTGGAGCGGCTGGAGCGGGAGATTGACGGTCTTAACGGCGATCTGGCGCCGCTGAAATCCTTCGTGCTGCCCGGCGGCTCGCCCTCATCGGCCTATCTTCATCTCGCCCGTACCGTGACACGCCGCGCCGAGCGCCTGATGACCGAACTCGTGGCGCAGCCCGGCGAACGGGTGGGGTCCGCTGCGATGAAATACATCAACCGTCTGTCGGACTTTCTGTTCGTGGCGTCGCGCTGGGTCAATGACAAGGGCGCGAAGGATGTGCTCTGGGTGCCGGGAAAGAACCGGTAATTACCGCCCTACGCCATTGGCGCTGATGATCTGCCGCGCCACGATCATCTTCATGATCTCGGTCGTGCCTTCAAGGATCTCGTGCACGCGCAGGTCCCGCACGATCTTCTCGATGCCGTAATCCTGAAGATAACCGTAGCCCCCGTGGATCTGCAGGGCGGCATTGGCTACGGCGGAGCCGGTCTCGGTGGCAACACGCTTGGCCATGGCGCAGCGCATCGTTGTCTCCGGGTCCTGCCGGTCATAGGCGGAGGCGGCGGAATAGAGAAAGATGCGGGCGGCTTCGAGGTCCGTCGCCATATCGGCCAGCTTGAACTGCAACGCCTGCATCTCGTTCAGCCGCTTGCCGAAAGCCTTGCGCTCGTTGGCATAGCTCAATGCTTTCATCAGCGCGGATTGCGCACCGCCAAGCGAACATGCCCCGATGTTGAGGCGGCCGCCGTCAAGGCCGGACATGGCGATCTTGAAGCCGATGCCTTCCTCGCCCAGACGATTGGCGACAGGAATACGGCAGCTGTCGAACATCACGGCGCGCGTGGGCTGCGCGTTCCAGCCCATCTTCTTCTCGTTCGCACCGAAAGACAGGCCGG
Source organism: uncultured Beijerinckiaceae bacterium (assembly GCA_964247205.1). Lineage (GTDB taxonomy): Bacteria > Pseudomonadota > Alphaproteobacteria > Rhizobiales > Beijerinckiaceae > JADCCX01. The sequence continues at coordinate 3,672 of CAXTUM010000172.1, read as the reverse complement.
GCGTATTCTTGTGAACGAGCACGGTGGAGACGCCCCTGGGGCCATCCTCGCCCGTGCGGACCATGACGAGATAGATATCAGCGGCACCGGCGGCCGAAATGAACTGCTTCTGCCCGTTCAGGACATAGTGGTCGCCATCGCGCACCGCGCGGGTCTTCAATGCAGCCGCATCCGAACCCGAACCCGGCTCCGTCAGGCAATAGGCACCGAAATGCTTCATGCTGAGCAGATCGGGCAGGAAAGCCGCCTTCTGGGCATCGGTGCCATAACGGTCGATCATCCACGCCACCATATTGTGGATCGAGAGATAGGCCGAAACTGCAGGGCACCCTTCCGCCAGCGCCTCGAAGATCAGGGCGGCATCCAGACGGCTGAGACCAGTCCCGCCAGACGCTTCACTGACATAGATGCCCGACATGCCAAGCGCCGCCGTCTCGCGGATCACGTCCATCGGGAAATGGCGCTTCTCATCCCATTCCAGCGCGTGCGGCGCGAGCTTTTCCGCCGCGAACTCGCGCGCCATGTCGCGGATGGTGATCTGGTCTTCGCTGAGTGTATACTGGCTCATGCCGGGGGTCTTCCTCGCTGCCACCGGTATATCGCAAGGCTCGTTCGCGACAAGACAACACTTGGATCAGCGTTTGGTCAGCCGCCTGGCATTGGCCTTTACGGCGCGTGCGGCAGGAGCGAGCCCGGCCTGCATCATGGCCTCTGCGGTGTTGTGCGGCGTAGAGCGCGGCACGCGCCCGAAAAACATGGAGATCGTGTTTTCTGCTACCGCCCGACCGAATGCCACCTGCGCCGCGAGCATGCCCTCCTGCGCAGCCGCAACCTTCTCGCTGACCATGCGGTTTGTCTCGTTGCGGCGGCTCGGATCAGGGTTCAGGGATTCGTACATGAGGATCGGCATGCGCGCAGCCATCACCATGGGAGAAAGCAGGAGACCGCTCAGGTCAGAGTTTTTCGTCGCCATGAATGATCCTTCAATGTGTGATCACAACCATGCGTGGTTTTATGTTGCAATGCAACATAACCGGGGATTGGCAGCTATGCGCTGATGTCACACCACGCCTGCGATCCAGGTGCCATGCACATCGAAAGCATGATCGAAGGCCGCCAGATCAGCGCGATATCCCGGTGCAATGCGGCCCAGTTCATCGCCCAGGCCAAGACAGCGCGCAGGCGTGAGGGACGCCATCGTCAGCGCATCTTCAATCGACGCCCCCATCATGGCGACAGCATTGCGCACCGCCTCGTTCATCGTGAGATGCGCGCCCGCCAGTGTGCCGCTGTCATCGGTCAGGCGGCCATCCTGCAGGGTGATCTTGCGTCCCTGCAGATGGAAAAAGCTGCGGTTTCCTCCGGCAGTCGGCATTGCATCCGTGATGATGATCAGCCGGTCGCGGCCTATTGCGCGATACGCCGTCTTCAGGTTCATCGGCGAGACGCAGATGCCATCCGGGATGATGCCGGCAAACAAGCGATCATCGGCCAGTGCCGCACCGACAACGCCTGGCTCGCGCGCCGTCATCTGCGACATGGCGTTGAACAGATGGGTGATGCAGGTGAGCCCGCGTTCTGCTGCCGCCGTTATTTGGCCAGCCGCTGCTTCGGTATGCCCGGCGGAGACGCGCAAACCGGCCCGGGCCAGACCCTGAATCACCTCGCCCGGACACAGTTCCGGCGCGAGCGTGACCAGCGACCGTCCGTGGCTGGCGAACTGCATCAGCAGGACACGGTCTTCTTCCGTCATGGGCCGGATGAACTGGGGGGGATGAATGCCCTTGCGGGCAAGACTGAGATGCGGCCCCTCGAGATGAAAGCCGAGAACGCCGGGAACTGCCATTGCCTCTGTCGCCACGGTTGCCAGCTGTCGCAACTTGTCCGGATGATCGGTGATCAGTGTGGGCAGCAGGCCCGTGGTGCCGAACCGGCGGTGCGCCTGCGCGATACGGCGGACGCAATCGACCGTCGGCTCGTCGTTGAGAAGCGCATCGCCGCCGCCGTTGACCTGAATATCGATGAAACCGGGTGCGAGAATCACATCCGAAGACAGCCTCACCGTGGAATCCGTCTCCATCGAGCGACCGGCATCGAGGACAGCGGCAATGCGGCCATCGCGGATCTCGACCCGGCGCGTCCCTGTGATCCGGTCGCCGTCGAACAGGCGGCTGGTTTCGATGGCGAGAGTTTTTCCGGGAGTTGCTGCAAGAGGCATGCGTCATGGGTAGCGACGGCCAGGCTGTTTCGCAAGACCAGAGCAAAGCCGCAATTGCGCCGGGGTCATCCCCTTGTTATCCACGGACCAGACGGTGTTGCATCGTCCCGGGAGAAAGCTTTTCACCATGTCGACTGAAGACGTCGATCCGCGCTTTGCCGATCTTGATGCCTGGCCGTTCGCCAATGCCATCGAGGCGATGTGGGACGGGCAGTTGTCCGCCGTTGCAGCGGTGCGCCCGGCCCTTCCCGCGATCACGGCGGCTGCGCAAGCAGCAGCCGGCGCTCTCGGCGATACTGGACGGCTGATCTATGTCGGCGCGGGAACCTCGGGCCGTGTGGCCGTGCAGGACGGCGCAGAACTGACGCCGACCTTCAACTGGCCGGTCGAGCGCAATGTGTTCCTGATGGCGGGCGGCGATCAGGCCTTTGTCGCCAGCATTGAAGGTGCGGAGGATGACGCGGCGCGGGCCGTCCGTCAGATCAACGGGCTTACGCTGGGACCAGCAGATGTCGTGATCGGCGTTGCCGCCAGCGGCACAACGCCGTTCACAGTCGCCGCCATCCAGCGAGCGCGGGCGCTGGGTGCCGTCACCATCGGCATCGCCAACAACAGCGGAACACCCTTGCTGACGGCTGCGGCTTTTCCGGTGCTGATCGAGACGGGCAGCGAGCTTATCGCGGGGTCCACCCGCATGAAGGCTGGCACGGCGCAGAAGGTGGTGCTGAATCTCATCTCCACCGGCATCATGCTGAAGTTCGGCAAGGTCTATCGCGGCATGATGGTCAACATGCGCGCCGCCAATGTGAAGCTGCAGCGCAGGGCTGAACGCATGGTGGCCCGCCTCGCGGATTGCAGCACCGAAGACGCGGCGGAGGCGCTGGGGCGCGCAGACGGTGATATCCGGCTGGCGACGCTTCTGGCGCTGGGACATGAGAAAGCGAAGGCGATGACGCTGCTGAACCGGGCGAAGGGCAATCTGCGCATCGCGCTGGCGGAAGCCAAAGCAGGGTGATCTCTCAGGGCTTGCAATAAGCGATGAAATCCCGCTCGGCACCCGCAAACTCCCGCGTGTAAGGGTCAGTGGCATGCCAGCCATGACGCTCGTAAAACCGGCGGGCCCTATGATTGTCGCGGAAACATTCGAGATGGTTTGCGCCTTTTGACTCGGCATCCGCGAGCAACTGCGCACCGAGGTTGCGGCCAGTCAGCGCGGGTTCGAGGAAAAGCATGATCAGCAGGCCGTCTTTCACCTGATGGAACCCGAGCATGCGACCGGCCCCGTCTTCGCCGATATGCAGCCACGGAATCTCATCGGGAAACCGCTGTTCAAAGAATGCAGCTTCGCGCAATGCCAAACCTGTTTCGCCAAGGATCGACAGGAACGTCGCGCGATAGCTTGCCGCTGCAATCCTTGCTAGCTCCGGTACATCCACTGGCGTTGCAGGCCTGAT
>CAXTUM010000171.1:0-6169 GCA_964247205.1 uncultured Beijerinckiaceae bacterium | reverse complement strand
TCGGTCTGGCCATCAATTTGCTTGGTGACTGGCTGCGCGATGCGATGAACCCGAAACTCAGGTGATCATGACCCAGCCCGTCCTCTCCGTCCGCAACCTGAAGGTCGAGTTCGTGACAAGGCGCGGCACCTTGCGCGCCATTGACGATGTGTCGTTCGATATTGCTCCAGGCGAGGTGCTGGGTGTGGTTGGCGAGTCCGGCGCGGGCAAATCGCTCACCGGCACCGCCATCATCGGCCTCATCGATCCGCCGGGGCGCATAGCGGGTGGTGAAATTCTGCTGCAGGGCAAGCGCATCGACAATCTGGACAAGGAATCGCTCCGCAAGATTCGGGGCAAGCGCATCGGCATGATCTTCCAGGACCCGCTGACCTCGCTGAACCCGCTGTTCAAGATCTCGGAGCAGCTGGTCGAGACGATCCAGACCCATACTGACATGAATGCGGCCCAAGCCCGCCAGCGGGCGATTGACCTGCTGATTGAGGTGGGCATTCCGGCGCCTGAAAAGCGCATCGACGGCTATCCCCACGAGTTTTCGGGTGGCATGCGGCAGCGCGTGGTGATTGCGCTGGCCCTCGCAGCCGAGCCCGAACTGATCATCGCGGATGAGCCGACGACAGCGCTGGACGTCTCGGTGCAGGCGCAGATCATCACGCTGCTCAAGAAACTTTGCCGCGAACGTGGCACCGCCGTCATGCTGGTCACCCACGACATGGGCGTCATCGCCGAAACGGCGGATCGCGTGGCCGTGATGTATGCGGGGCGCATCGCCGAGATCGGCCCCGTGCGCGAGGTGGTGCAGCACGCCCGCCATCCCTATGCCAAGGGCCTGATGGGCGCTATCCCGACTTTGGAGGCCACGGCCTCGCGCCTTGTGCAGATTCCCGGCTCCATGCCGCGCCTCACGGCGATTCCAAGGGGCTGCGCTTTCAACCCGCGCTGCTCGGAGGTTTTCGCGCGTTGCCATGTGGAGCGGCCTGAACCGATCCGGGTCGGCCAGTCCGAGGTGGCGTGCTGGCTTTACGACACGAAGAAAGAGGCCGCCGCATGAGCGCCCCCAAACCCAGCTCCGATACTGCCAGCGCCTTCGTCACGGTCCGGGACCTGAAGAAGACATTCGACGTCTCCAAGCCCTGGCTGGAGCGCACCATCGAGCGCGCACCCAAGCAGTTCCTGAAGGCGGTGGATGGCGTCACCTTCGACATCAAGAAAGGCGAGACATTCGCGCTGGTCGGAGAATCCGGCTCCGGCAAGTCCACCGTGGCGCGCATGGTGGTAGGGCTGCTCCCGGTCACCGGCGGCGAGGTGATGGTGGACGGCATCTCGATGACCACGACCGTGGACAGCGCCGCACGTGAAAAACTGCGGCGCCGCATCCAGATGATCTTCCAGGACCCCTATGCCTCGCTCAATCCGCGCTGGCGTGTCGCCGATATCATTGCCGAGCCGATCCGCGCCTTCAATCTGCTGTCGTCGCCCAAGGACATCACGGATCGTGTGGGCGAATTGCTGACACTGGTCGGCCTTTCACCGCTTGACGGCGTGAAGTTCCCGCACCAGTTCTCGGGCGGCCAGCGGCAGCGCGTCGCCATCGCGCGAGCGCTGGCCTCCAATGCCGAATTCATCGTCTGCGACGAGCCGACCTCGGCGCTCGATGTGTCGGTGCAGGCGCAGATCCTCAACCTGATGCGCGACCTGCAGGACAAGATGGGGCTGACCTATCTGTTCATCAGCCATAACCTGGCTGTTGTCCGCCACATGGCCACCAGCATTGGCGTGATGTATCTGGGCCGCCTCACGGAAGTGTCGCAGGCCAAGGAGATGTTCCGGAGCCCCCGCCATCCCTACACGCGCATGCTGCTCGATGCGGTGCCGGATCTCGGCATGTCAGGCCGGGCGCGCATTCCGGTGCAGGGCGAAATCCCCTCGCCCATCAACCCGCCGCCGGGCTGCACTTTCCATCCGCGCTGTCCGCTGGTGAATGACCGCTGCCGGGCGGAAGCGCCCGTGCCGATCGATGGTGTAGCCTGTCATGCGTTGGAAGAAGGTCGCACCGGGGAGTTGGCGGCGCTGAAGAGGGCGTGATTGCGCACGACCCTAGAAGGTAGTAAAATTTGCTATCTTTCCATTCCGGAGCTGTCTGTGCCAAACGTCGAAAAACTGAGCATCGCACTGACCATCGAACAGGTTACGGCCATTCGTGCGGCTGTTGATCGGGGTGAATATGCGACATCCAGTGAAGTCGTCAGAGAGGCCATGCGGGACTGGCAAGTCAAACGAGGGCCGCAGCAAGAGGATATCAACTGCTTGCGGAAGCTCTGGGATGAAGGGATAGCCAGCGGCTCCGCAGGCAAGGTTGATTTCGTTGAGCTTCGGGCGGAAGCTCGCACTCGCCTGCAAGTGACGAAATCTGCTTCAAAGCATGCTGGTTGATGTCGAGTGGACGCGGGAGGCGCGCGAGGATCTACTGAAAATCTATATATTGATAGGGCTCGAAAATCCGGCTGCTGCCGAGCGCTATTTCGAAAATATAGAATCCAAGGCACAATTGCTTTCCACGCAACCTCGCATTGGCACACGACGCAAAGACATCCGACCCAGCTTCAGAATGCTCATCGAGTATCCTTATCTCGTCCTGTACCGCACAGACCCTGACACCGATTATGGTCCTGTGGACCGTATAGAAATTGTCCGTGTGGTGGATGGAAGGCGTGATCTGAAAGCGATCTGACCTTACTCGTCCTCGCCAAACCGGTTGGCGACCAGAGCCGCGATGGCGTCCAGCGCCTTGTCCGCATCCGCGCCCTTCGCCGTGACGACAATGCTGGTGCCGATACCGGCCCCCAATGTCAGAATACCCATGATCGAGGTGCCGCCCACGGTTTCGCCCGCGCGTGTGACCGTGATATCAGCTTCGAAAAGCTCGACGCATTGCACGAATTTGGCGGTGGCACGGGCATGCAGGCCCTTGCGGTTGATGATGGGGAGCTCGCGGCTGAGCACGCCGTCCAGATCCGCTCCGCTTTCAGCCATGAACCGCCCGCATTTCTATCGTTGCAGACGCATTATTTGCCTGAAAGCACCCGGCTTGCAACATTGATGTATTTGCGGCCTGCGTCCTGGGCTTGGATTACCGCATCCTGCAGCTTGGATTCGTCACGCACCGACGCCAGCTTGATCAGCATTGGAAGGTTGATGCCGGCGACCACCTCGACGTTTGAGCCGTTCATGGCGGAAATCGCCAGATTGGAAGGCGTTCCGCCAAACATGTCGGTGAGGACGACAACACCTTCCCCGGTATCGACATGGTGAATCGCATCCATGATGTCCTGACGGCGACCATCCATGTCGTCATCGGGATCAATGGTGATCACGTTCAGTTGCTGCTGAGGGCCAACGACATGCTCGAGCGCCGCGCGAAATTCACATGCGAGACGCCCGTGGGTGACCAGGACCATGCCAATCATGTTTTTATCGTTGCTGGCCAAGAGTTACTCACCCCGGCCTTCGGGACCTTTTAATGATGCAGTGCAGTGCAACATTCAAGGTCTGTGATCGAGAATTGATCGATCTGTGACTATCTGACCACGGAAATATGGCCAAATCGTTATCAGCCTTGAGAATGCCGCCTCACCTTGCGGCAGGGTGGCACAGGGCAGGCGCAAACCCAAAAGCGTTTCCTCAAGCTCAACAGCATGGGGAAGCCTGTTGGTTGGCATTTTCGAAAGTTTGAGTATTCCGCGGATGACAACCGTCTCCATGACTGCCGGCCTGACGATGCCGTATCCCCTCACCTCCAGCGCGCCTTCGATGGCGGGATGAGCCCGCGCCAGAACACGCCCGTTGCAGCGCTCCAGCAACACACGGTCATCCGCCACCAGCCGGACAATGCCATGGGGCCAATGGGAGATCAGCCGCGCGGCAAGAGAGGATTTTCCCGAACCGCTTTCGCCCACAACGAGCACACCGATATCGCCCACGGCCACGGCGACGCCGTGGCGGTTTTCGCGCTCTGCCGTCATTTCATACTGTCAGCCGCCGGGAAAGTGACAGTGAAGCACGCACCACCGACGGTTTCGCCGCCCTTGCCAGCACGGTTGCTGGCGGTGATCGTGCCGCGGTGCGCCTCGATGATCTGCCGCGAAATCGAGAGCCCCAGCCCCGAATTCTGGCCAAAGCCCTGCTCCACCGGGCGATCCGTGTAGAAGCGCTCGAAAATCCGTTCCAGCGCGTGCTCGGGGATACCCGGTCCCCCGTCTTCCACCTGCGCGACAACCTGCGCGCCGCTGCGCTTCAGGCTGACGTGGATTTTGCTGCCCGGAGGTGCGAAAGAACGGGCATTGTCCAGGAGATTGGTGAAGACCTGACCAAGGCGGCTGTCGTAGCCCGTCACCATAAACGTGGTGTCTTTCACGGCCTTGTCCGGTTTCGCAGCAGGGGATCCAGGACGCTTTGGGGCCGGTTTGCGGGCCACATCCAGCATCACCTCGGCCTGATCCGCCTTGCGCATGTCGTTGGACATGGACACCACCGCATCCATCAGCAGGGCCAGATCGACAGGCTCCGTTTCGGATTTGGCGAGTTCCGCATCCAGCCGCGAGGCATCGGAGATATCCGAAATCAGCCGGTCGAGACGCCGCACATCATGCTGGATCACATTGAGGAGCCGCGTGCGCGACTCATCATTCTTGACCATCGGCAATGTCTCGACCGCGCTGCGCAGCGATGTCAGGGGATTTTTCAGTTCATGCGCTACATCGGCAGCGAAGCTTTCGATGGCGGCGATGCGGTTGTAGAGCGCGTTGGTCATATCGCCCAATGCGGCCGACAGATGCCCGATCTCATCGGAACGATGGGAGAAATCCGGGATCTGCTGGCGGGACTTGATGCTGCGGCGCACCCGCTCCGCACCGATGGCCAGCCGCTCCACCGGCTTGGCGATGGTGTTGGCGAGCAGCAGGGACAGCAGCGCCATGATGGCGAAAACACCGGCGAACAGCGTGAGGATGTTCAGCCGCTCATCGGCGATCACCTCGTCGATATCGCCGTCCTCGGTCGAGAGTTGCAGCACGCCGCGGATGACCTTCAGCCGCTGGATCGGGAAACCATAGGAGACAATCGTGTCGCCATTGCTGTTGACCCGCACCACGGGGCTGCTGACACCCGTGAAGGCGCGCTGCACCTCCTGCTGGAGACGTCCCGTCGTGTTGTCTTCCGGAATGCCGAGACCCGTCCGCCCGAACCGGCGCTTCCAGGACGACCACGAGCGTTCGAACAGCGTGGTTTCACCCGCTGGCGGCAGGTCAAGCCGCTGGATGTCACCCCGTGCATAGAAGCTGCGCGTATCCAGCAGCAAGGTGCCGTCGCGGTCATAGATCCGGGCACGTAGGTTGGCGGGCGTCACCAGACGGCGCAGGATTGGCGCGATGCGCTCCGGATTCAGCGAGAATTCGAAGGCCAGCGGATCATCCTGCGTGCTCTCGCCGGTCTGCAGATCCAGCAGGCGCTCGGGGTCGATGATGATCGAACCGCCATCGACCACGGCTGTACCCGCGATAGCTGCCGAAATGATCGCACCCTGAACCTGCAGGCTCTGGACGCGGGCATCAACGACGCCGGGCCGGGTCTGGTTAAGCCAGAGGAAGCCGACCAGCATGGCCACAACGCCCAGCATGTTGAGGAGCACGATGCGCCGGACAAGACTTGACCCAAGCCGGAGCGACAGCAGCCGACCGGCCTGACGCAGGAGCAAGCGCAAACGCAGGGCAGCACGCAGGCCGCTTCCACCCTGCCCTTCGGCAGGGAGCGCGGTCTGCTCAAGCTCTTTGGTCGGGCGGTCAAGCAATGCAGATACGATCCCGTTTCAGCCCTGATATAGGCCTTCGGGATCGCACACGCAAAGCGGTCTGAATTATGGCGACGTCAGCCCCGGCCGACAAATGGCATCTTGGTCGCCATCACCGTGACATTGAGCACATTCGCATCCAGCGGCAGGCCCGCCATGTAGAGGATCGTCTCGCCGACATGCTTCACATCCATCAAAGGCTCCACCTTGATCGACAGATCGGCCTGCGGCACGCCTGACGCCATCCGCATCGCCATCTCGGTCGCAGCATTGCCGATATCCAGCTGGCCGACTGCGATGTCGTACTTGCGGCCATCGAGCGAG
>CAXTUM010000170.1:0-6177 GCA_964247205.1 uncultured Beijerinckiaceae bacterium | reverse complement strand
GGGCTGAATTCAGTTCCGGCAATCAGTTCCGACGCCAGGATGCAGTAAGGTGTTGCCAAAGAGCAACATCACCCAAATGGGTGATGGGACAGCTGATTTCGGTCTTTTCGGCGGCATTTGCGCTGATTTGACGCTGACTTGATGCATCGCAGCGCAAAACAGGCACCGTTGGAAACAATGGGAAGTGACCGTGATGATGGCCTGTCGGCGCAAAAGCCTGAGGCAGCAACTGCAACCGGAGGTGCTGTCGTCGTTGATCGGCGAGATCTACGATTGCGCACTCAATCCAGCGCACTGGAACAGTGTGCTGACCCGGATCGCTGACTATGCGAACGCTGAATATGCGACAATCACCCTTGCCGAAACGGGTGCGCCTATGCCGGTGATGGTGGCCCACTCGGAACAAGATCAGAAAAAGCTGAAAGCCCTCACGGACAAATTCGGATTTGATATGCCAGGCATCAATGAGCTGAGTTCCGGTAAGCTTGATGTCCCTGTGTCCGCCTTGAATCTCATGAATGAAGAAGAGTTCCAGAAGGGGCGTTTCTACCGCGAATGGCTCGCGCCTCAGGGCTTACGGGATGGCTGTGTGATCAAGTTCGCCCAGACGGAAAAACGCTTGGGACTTGCTACTTTCGTCACCCGCAGCGACCGTGATCTCATCAATGAAGACGAGCGGTGGTTTATGCGCATTCTGTCGCCTCACCTGCGATGTGCTGCGCGGATTGGTAATCTCCTTGATCAGAATGCTGTCTCTCTCAACATATACAAACATACTCTCGATTGTGTGCCCTCACCCGTTTTCATCACCGACGGAGAGGGGCGCGTCCAACACGCTAACACGGCCGCGAAGCGCGTGCTTTCCGCTGGTCGGGGTGTTGCAATGGTGGGTGAGAGGTTAACCGCCATTTCGCCAACTTTGAAATCCGGCCTGGCTGATGCAATCTCGCGTTCTTCGGTCGTTAACGGCGTACAAGTGGGCCATCGCGGCGTCGCGCTTCCTATGTCGGTTCCGGGGCAGCCACCGATCGCTGCTTACATCATGCCGTTGGCCTGCAGCAAAGTGGGCGGCTCGTTCTCACCTGCAACTGTTGCAGTCCTTCTATCTCTTGCTGACTTTCAAGTGTTACCATCCGAATCAATGTTGACGGCGCTCTTCGACCTGACGCCGGCAGAAGCGCGGGTAATGATGCATGCTGGGCGAGGGCGACAGCTCAGCGACATCAGCGGAGAGATCTGCATCGGCGAGAACACGGTGAAGACCCACCTCAGTCGTGTCTATTCCAAGACGGCAACAGCCCGGCAGGCCGAACTGGTGGCGCTTATGGCGGGCTTTGCATGCCGTTGATCCATGCAAATCTGTTGACTTGATTCCAATACCCGCTGCGGGCGCAGGACTTCCGGAAGCGACTGGCCGAGAACAGAACGTCGATCCAACTTCGGCTTTAGGGAATCTCGATGTCAATTGCTGCCGTGCTTCATGGGATCGCAGGCGCGCCCATGGCAGTGCGTCAGGTGCTTCCACACTTGGCTGTCAGCTGATGCGGAGGGCTGAAAATGCGTCCGCACGGAACGAGCCCAACGCCACTTTCCACCGCATTTGACAGCATTCTGCTTCAGGGCAGTGGAAGTACCGCGCAAGTGCTTGCAATGCGGAAGCATTCGTTGCACCGAACGGCTGATGGGCCCGAGCATCGAATTTTCTGTTTTCAGCGCCGGTGACGGCTCTGCCAATGCACGGGCCGTAACCATAGCCGGCCCCTACAAGGCGGAGATCATTCTTCGGCGCAAGCCGCAGCAAAGCTTCGAGCCCGCGGAATTTGCGATGCTGATCTGGTTCGTTTGGTTCAATACTCACCTGCTGCTAGATATCATCGGCATCATCTCGCCAGGCGAAGCCGAGGAGCGCTACCGAGCCATGCTTGACGGGCAGTTGCCGGTGATGTGACCCAGTGGAAATAGCCTCCGAAATACCCGAGGCGGTTCACATGATCGATGCAGCCGCATCGAGTTGAAAAGGGATGAAAGACGGGCGCATGGCCGACATTGATAAATTCGGACGCGGGATGAATGGCGCTGCGGGGCTGCATACCAGTCGATATGCCGGAGCTGAGTACCTTTCTGCCTGGCTGCTTCTCGCAGGAATGACAATTCTGGTTGCGTTGCTGTTGTCGCTGCCGCTGCGTGGCCCGATCGGCGCGATGTATTGGGATACATTCACCTATTATGACGCGGCCAGCCGGATTCTTGGCGGGCAGGTTCCGGTCCGCGATTTCTTCACGCCGGCCGGGCCTCTCGGCTATGCAAACGCCGCGTTGTGGGTCTGGGCATTCCCGAGCGGCCAGCCGGCCCTGCTGTTGCATTGGTCCACGTTGACGATGAGCCTGCCGCTGATGGCTCTGGTGCTTGTCGGCTTGCCGCGGGAGGACAGGCCGCTAGCGCTATGGCTGGTGCTGCCGTTCGCCCTATTTTCGCTGCTGCCATTCAATGGAAAGGAATTCTATCCTTTTCCTGGTTCCGATGGCTTCGCCTACTACAACCGGCAGACGTGCCTCGTGCTTTTCCCGCTCGTCGCCGGGTTGTTTCTCCTGCGGCAGCGGATGGTTTTGACGGCGCTTATCGTAGCTTCGATGCTGATACTGTTCTTCCTGAAGATCACCGGATTCCTCGTGGCGGGATTGATCTGCCTCTTTGCGCTCGTGACGGGCCGAGTGAGGATCAGGGATGCGGCCGTTGCGGCGCTTGTCTTTGCCACAGTCATTGCAGTGATCGAGATTTCGAGCCGTCTCGTGAGCGGTTACGTTTCGGACATCATCCTTCTGCTTGGCATGAACAGTGGCAGCCTGATGCCCCGGATCTTCCAGGCGCTGTCGATCAACTTCGGTATTGCCGCTTCGCTCGGGCTCCTGATCCTCGTCCTGACAGCTGCGGACCGCTCTGCCATTCTCTCTTCGCTCGGTCGGCTGAAGCGCGAGAAATCGTCGAGCGCCCTGTCAGCTTTCGCGGATCGCCCCGCCTTCTGGCTCGTGGTCCTGACGGTTGCCGGTATTGTGTTCGAGTCGCAGAACACGGGCAGCCAAGCGATGATCTTCGTCTGGCCGGTTCTGCTCTGTGTCTTGAAGGAGCATGGTGCTGCGGTTCGCGGAGACCGTACGGCCCTGGCCGTTCTCGCGCTTGTCGGGGCCGTCTATTTGCCGCCCGTCGTCAATATCATGGAGCGAGCAGCCCGCGCTTACATAGGAACCGTCGGCAATGTTGCACTCGCCCACAAGAACCTTGGAACGCTGGGCAGCGTCAACGCCCGTCCGCAAGTCATCTCGCGAGCGGAAACGATGGCCATGATCTACGCCAATGACCGCCCTGCGTTCGAGCGGCTTGCGGCTCGCGACGAGATGCCGTCCAGCCTGCTGTACTCGGATTTCGATTTCCAGATCCTTTACCTGATGACACTGGATAATGTGATCGACGCCATCCGCGCCCTCGAAGCGCAAAAAGGCATTCGCTTCGAAAGCATAATGGCACTGGACTTCACCAATCCGGCGCCCTGGCTGATGGGCCGACGCGCGCCTGCGTCCGTCACCGTCGGCTCCGATCCGTATCGCGCCGTCCCTCCACTCGATGCCGCAACACGAAAGGCAGTGGGCTCCGTCGATTTGGCGCTGTTGCTGGTTTGTCCGCCGACGCCGGCCAGCATGAAGCTCGAGCGCCATTTCGCCGAGCCTCTTTCGCAACATCGGCGCGTCCGGTTAACCCAATGCTACGATGGTTTTCTTCATCCCCGATTTCAATGATATGGCTGCCTGATGCCATTATTCATTTCCAACCGGCCATGACCGCGAAGCATCTGATCAATTTTTCAATGGGTGAGGTTCAACTCCGGTTGACCAGATGCGGTGCCGTTCTGGGAATCGATGTCCAGTCCACCCGTCCATTTTGGTTTCGCCGGAAATGCTGCTGATGTTCGCGTCGCCAGTCGACCAATCAGCAACAGTATCCCCCGGATGCGAAGCGAACATGGCGGGCCTGTGCCGTTAGAAAAACAGTGGAGCGGCAAATGCCGAAAGCTCCCTGACACAACTGTGAGAGTTGCAAAATGTCCGCGATGTCCAACGTAAAAGATGCCGCTCGTACGATCACTGCGCGTAGCATACCCGCTGCGATCCTCGACCGCAGCCCCGCCCTCAATGGCACTCGTTTCCTTTCGCTAGCGCGATCGAAAAGCTGCCTGGAGCGCCCGTTTCAAATGGTGAACGTCGGCGCCTGCGACGGCGTTCTGTTCGATGATGTGACACCTTGGCTTCGCAAAATTCCTCATGCCAGGGCCGTTCTCGTCGAACCGGTCCCCTACAATCAGAAGCGTTTGCGCGAGAACTATACGGATGCGGAACGGTTCATCATCGAACCGGTTGCGATCACCAGGGAGCCTGGAACGATCCGCATCAAGACGTTCGACGAAGCCGCCATCGAAGACGGAAGGCTGCCGCTCGAGTTCGTGGGCTGCTCGTCCATCGCCGGAACAAACCTGATGTCCGGAAAAGACGCCTGGGGAAAGGACGACAGCAATTTCAGCAAATACGCTTCACACTTGAAGGAGATCGATGTCCGAGGCGACCGGCTTCAGGACGTGCTCGACAGAAACAGCATCCAGCATATAGACGCCTTCCTCGTTGATTGCGAAGGCGCAGACTGGTTGGTTTTTGACCAGCTTGATATCACCCGCTACAGACCGGGCCTTGTCAAAATCGAGATTGGTGCCTTGGGTGCGGAAGATATCGGAAACGTCATCCTGAAGCTCAAGATGAATGGATATCGGGTCGGGCTATACGCTGAGGATGTGTGGGCTCTATCTGATCATTAATGTCCGGTCATCCCATGCTGATGTTGTCAATTTCGATAGCTGCCATCAGGCTCTTTTCTTACGGATGCCATGATCTGCGATACGTGCGAGATCGTCGTGGACAGCTCCGATATGCTGCTCCAGAAGAGCGGCCACTGCTTCTGCATTTCGGGCGCGGCAAAGAACCACGATATCGGCGTGCTCCAGTTGGGCCTTCCGCCATGCCGTCCGGTTCGCAAGCTGTATCCGCGTGTAGCGCTCGCTGGTCTGAAGCAGACCGGTCACAATCGATAACGTGCGCGGCTGCGCCGCGCGGGCGTAAATCCCGAGATGAAACTCTGCATTGAGTTGCCCCCAACGCGCGGCATCACCCGCCGCGATGGCTGCGGAGAAGGCGTTCTGTGTCGCGTCCAGTTGTTCGAGATCGGAGGCGGCGAGACGCGGCACCGAAACCAGCGCGAGACGTGGCTCCAGCAGTTGGCGCAGGGCGAAGATGTCCTCCACCTCCTCGAGCGAAAGGCCTGTGACGACCGCACCCTTGTGCGGTGCGATGCTCACGAGACCCTCGGCTTCGAGCTGCAGGAGCGCCTCACGCACTGGAATGCGGCTGACTCCGAAATTGCCGGCAAGCATGTCCTGCCGGAGTTGCATGCCCGGAGCATGCTCGCCCGAGAGGATTGCACTCCGCAACTCTGCGGCAATCGTCGCTGCAATTGTCCTGTGTATCAGTGTTGCGCTCATCGATTTCAAAATCTTTTGATTTGTAGATTGTATAAAATTATCTCCTTGTCAAATGGTGCATGGGAAGTGCGGACAGTCATATGACTCCGGATCGCTGGACAACCCATCCAGCGCGTCTTTCCCGCACAGCAAGGTGCGTACGCAGGCCTTGGCAAACCACCCCAACCGACCTGGAGCCCGCAATGGCAAACGAATGATCTGGTGTGCTGTATGCAGCATACTTGCGCGATGATGCCTGCTGGTCTACCAGTTCCCGATAGGCTCGCCGAAGATCTCAGCCTTCCGTGCGAAAGGGTAAGAAATGTCTGGTCCAAGACCTGTTCTGGCGCATGCGATAGGTTGTCCGGCCGGCATTGCACCGGAGCTTACAGCCCGTATGCTGGCTGATCCCGAAGTGACCGCTGCGGCGCGGCTCATCGTGATTGGCGACTCCCGGGTTCTGGCGAAGGGTGCGGAGACTGCCGGGGTCAAGCTTGACATCCCGACCGTGGCTGACGGAGCGCGGTTGCCGGCAGGCGACGCGCCTGTGATCATCGAACTCATGCATCTCGCCCCGGCGACCGTACCCGTTGGCGCACTGGCCAAGCCTTCCGGTGAGT
>CAXTUM010000169.1:0-6185 GCA_964247205.1 uncultured Beijerinckiaceae bacterium | reverse complement strand
CACCGTGCGCTTCCTGACACGCGCCAAGCCGAAGCACGAAATCGGCGGTTTGCGCCATACCGCTGCCTTGGGCAACCAGTTGATCGGCGGGCAGGGCTTCACAGCCATCGCCGCTGCAATGATCGAGACGGATGATCCCGATCAGCTGCATGCGGCACTTGTCGCGGTCAAGACGGGTGCTGCGGCCAGAACTCCGTCCGGTTTCCTGCCCATCGGCGGCAAGCGCGAGATCATGGTGATGGCGCTTCGCGAAATGCACAAGGCCGCGCCCGCGCCTGTCGATATCATCGCACTCGACCGGGGCGCACCTTTTGGCCGGGTGAATGTCCGCACCGAGGGCTGCACGCTCTGTCTTTCCTGCGTCTCGGCTTGCCCTGTGTCGGCGCTGGGCGACAACCCGGACAAGCCGATGCTGACCTTCGACGAAAGCCTGTGTGTGCAATGCGGCCTGTGCGCAGCCACCTGCCCCGAGAACGTCATCACGCTGGAGCCGCGCGCCAACTTCAGGGCCTTTGGCGAACGACCGGTTGTGCTGAAGCAGGAAGAGCCCGCCTGCTGCAGCGAATGCGGCAAGGCCTTCGGCGTCAAATCCACCATCGACCGTATCGCGGCGAAGCTGGAGGGCAAGCACTGGATGTATGCGGGCGGCAACAGCGAGCGGCTGAAGGTGCTCTACATGTGCGAGGATTGCCGCGTGGGCGCAATGACCGCGCAGAGCTTCGACCCCTACGGCGCTCCGGAGCGTGCGCCTGCAAAGACGTCGGAGGATTACTTCCGCGAGCGCGAGGAGATCGAGAAGGCGCGGACGGAGAACAGGGGGAAGCTGAACTGAGACCCTCCGTCAAACGATGAACCAGTCCGCCCCGTTAGCCCCGCCGATAAGGCCTGCGGAGGTGATCGCCGTGCCGTTCATCAGGAAGCCGATGGCCTGACCGTTGGTGACGTCCTGCCAGACGAGGTCCATCAAGCCGTCGCCGTTGAGGTCCGCGACATCGCGAATCTGGACATTGCCGCCGTTGGCCCCGCCGATGGCTCCCGCGCCCGCGATGGTGAGGCCGTTCATCAGCCACGCCCCGGCCTGTCCGTTCGAGAACTGCCAGACAATATCAGCGGTGCTGTCGCCGTTGAGATCACCGATGCCGCGCACGGAGAAGCTGGCACCGTTCGCTCCAGCCAGAAGCGCGCCTGACGTGACGGACAGGCCGTTCATCAGCCAACCCGTGGTGCGCCCGTCCGTATCCTGCCAGACCAGATCGGACAGGCCATCGCCGTTGAGATCACCGACCGCCTCGACCGACCAGCTGGCTCCGTTGGCACCTCCGATCGTGCCCGCGCCAATGATGCCGGTGCCGTCCATCAGCCAGCCGACCGCTTGGCCGTTGCCGTTCTGCAGGATGATGTCCGAGTTGCCGTCGCCGTTGAGATCACCGGAGCCGACAACGCGGAAGGCCGCCGTGGCATTGCCGATGACGGCAGCAGTGGCAATGGACGATCCATTCATCACAAAGGCGGTCACCAGGCCGCCGGTGTCCTGCCAGATCAGGTCTGAGGCTCCGTCGCCGTTTAGATCGCCTGTCGTCCTGACCCGCCAGTTCGCACCGTTGGCGCTGCCGATGGCGCTCGCACTGGTCACCGCCGTGCCGTTCATCAGAAAGGTGACCGCCAGGCCACCGGTGTTGCACCAGAGCAGGTCTGACCTCAGGTCCCCGTTGAAATTGACCGGCGTGAAGGCTTCGGCGGACATCGTGGCCGCGCCGAACCTGATCCGCTCGACACCCGTCAGCGTGTCCACGCCGTCAGGTGATCCGCTGCGCAGATCGGTGATGACATAACCGCCGCCGGATTTGGCCATGGCGTAGTCAGAGCGCGCACCGGAAAAAATCGCGGTATCGACCCCCGCTCCGCCGCTCAGTGAGTCCGCGCCAGCACCGCCGTTGAGCGAATCGTGCCCATTTCCTCCAAAGAGGCAGTCACTGCCATTGCCGCCCGCCAGAAGGTCTGCGTCTTCGGTGCCGTCAATGACTTCACCGGCGTGACGGTCCCTGACGAGAAAGTCCTGAAGCGCATCTCTGGCCAGCTGATTGCCCAATCTGACCGAAGCTGACGCCTCCTGCAACACGCCCGACGCCGCGCTCATGCCAGCACAATAATCCGCAAGCTTCTGCAGGTCGGAATCCAATACGGCGTTGCCCTCCGCTCCAGGGTCGAATGCACCACTGCTCCGGAGATCGAAGGGGACGAAGCGATCAAGCGTCGATCCCGGGCGCGCGCTGTCGGCAAGAGTGTTTAGATTGAAGGACCTGACATCGATCACGCCGGGGACCAAGCCTGCAAAATCCACCCGCAGGTCAAACATCGGGTCGAAAGCTCCGCCGACACCGCCGTCGAGAAGCGTCAAGCCGGGAAACCTGCCATTGTCGAAGCTGCTATCATCAATGATTTGATCGATCTGCTGGAGGATCTCATTGAAAAAGGCACGCACATTCTCGCGAACGTGGACGTTATCCGTACTTGAAGCAATCCGAAGAATTGCTTGAGCAGCCTCGACCTGTTTAGAAACGGCTTCAATGATCTTGGTTGTGATATAGAGGAGATTGATCGCCGCCTGACTGGCCTCAATCACTCTGTCATATGTCTGACGGTCATTCGTCATAAGGAAACGGCCCGATGTATATTGGATATTGCAATCAATATTTATGAATTATCGTGGTTAATTTTTTATGAAATTTATGTCCTTATTGATTTTAAATTGATCTTAAGTTTTTTTTGAGTACAAAAATTCCGCGAGGAAAAACAGATGCGTATGGTTAACGGGGTCGATGTTTTGGGCGCGTCAGGGCACAAGAGTCAGACACGTAGCCCTAGAGCTGCCAACGTCAGTCCGCGCCAAAATTTTGCGGCGTTGACTCAGCAAATCGCGCAGAAAAAATCAGCAACGGACGGCAACGCAACATTGAGCGATGCATTGGTTGCTAAGCGGGAAACAAGCCAAAATATTTTGGACGCTGCAAAAAATAAAAATATACCTGCTAATGAAGCAGCTTTCCTCGCAAAATTAGCCGAACTAAGAGATCCAGTCAATAATTTCAATAATATTGTAAATGGAGATTACCTCAAAAAGCTCGAAAATCGTGATTGGTACGACAAAAACAAATTAAGAAATGAAGCGGGTAATTCTTGGGAAAATTCGTTCAAAGATATAAAGGGATCGATAAGCAGCTTTTATAATCAGATTGTCGCAGCTGGCCGTGCAACGTCAGAAATCACGGGTCGTTATGAGGAAGCGGTCGTGAAGCTTGACGCGCATGAGAAAGAGCGCGCAGCGGGAAAGGAGTTTTCTCCTCCTGAATCGTTCAATCGCTTTTTGCGCAGTGATGTCCCCCTATCGAAAGAAGAGATTCGCAATCGCATCGCCGAAGCGCTCAAGCGACCGGGTGGGGTTATGGCATTTACGCAAAAATAACGTCAATCGCCGGACCTTTCCCAGCTTGATGCGCACGAACTGCACCTCACCGCGTCACCCGCCCCAGCCACTCCACCAGGAGTTACGGGGACACGATCTCAATTGCATAAACTCCATCATGCCAGCTTCGGCTTGGGTCCGCGCTTTCTGGGCGTGACCGCATAGCCGAGCCTGCGCTCCACATCTGCAATAAAACCGGCGTCGCCAAGCGGTCGCCCCGTCACGCTTTTGGTCTCCAGCGCGAACAGGGCTGATGCTTCGTCCAGTGACATCGTGAACAGTTCATCAGGGGAGGGCGCAACAGCAAGCAGCGGTTGCACGCGCACCAGTGGATCGTTGCGCTGACCCAGATGTGCTGCCGCGCTCGACCATGGCCAGTTCTGCGGGCGCTCCACCAGTTTCGCCCGCACGGGATTGAACGCAAGATAGCGCACCGCCGCCAGAAAATGCGATTCGTCCATCGCAGCGGAGAAGAAGCGGCCCTGAAAGAAATGGCCGGTCACCCGCGCGCGGGCATTGATGAAACTGCTGTAGCGCCGATGTGTCTCGCCCCCGGCGCGCGACAGACTTTCAGCGATGGTGGGCCTGAGGATGAGACGCACGGGGTTGGGCATCAGGCAATAGGCCCAGCATTGCACGCCGTTGGCCCGGCAGCGCTCTGCCAGAAGATCGCGGTAGAGCGCATAGTCCCCGTCTTCCAGAAAAAATTGCCAGCCTCCGGTTGCCACGCTGCGTGACGTGATGAGGCAGATCAGGAACGGTGATGCGGTTTATGCGTGCCATGAGAACATGCAAGCAAGGAGGTACTAATTATGCAATTGAGATCATGTCCCCGTAATTCCATCGTTTCCGTCGCCGCCGAAAATCTGGTCGGCACCCAATCCGCCGACAAGTCGATCACTGGCACCCAGGCCCTGTATGGTATCGTTTCCGCCAAGGCCATCGATATCGTCTTGGCCTGCGGTGCCGATCAATGCATCAGGTCCTTGAGTTCCCGTCATCTCATCTTCTCAATCGTTGCTGCGTGATCGATTGAATAGGATTTCTTTTATTTCAACACCACTCCCAAATTAAACAATGGTTAACCTCTTTTTTGCATCATCGACGAATTGTATTTTGGAGTGTGCAACCTATGAATATTCAGGAACTGTCTTCAAATGTAGCGAGCAGCAATGCCTGGATGAAGAATAACGTGCGTGATAGCATGGAGGGCTATCTGAAATCGCTGAAGGGCGATGAAAGCACTGAGTATGGGAAGATGATAGGTGGATTTGCAGAGCAGTTGAATGACCCGCTCGTCGCCCGGATGTTGGACGCTAGTATCAACAAGACGGAAGACGGAGACCCACTTTGGAAAGCTGCAACGCATGAACAGAGACAAGCATTTTGTCATCTTATGGGGCCATACGATGCTGAGAAAATCCGAGAAACGTATGAGCGAGAGAAGAAGCACGGCATCACAGCAGTTAATCTGCTCGACACTCAAAAAGCCTACGGTGTCACCGCGCCTGCCGTTTCCAGCCGTGCCGAAGGCAGCAATGCTATTGCCCAGCCGCAATGGGGCATAGCGATGAGCCAGGGTGTCGATCTCCTGAAGGCTGTGGACCGCGAGGAAAAGGCCGGCCTCTCGAATACCACATGGAAGTCAGCCTTCCGCTCCGTCGTCGAAGGGCTGGACCTTGCCTACCGCCAGAACTTGGGTGGCATTCCCGGCGGCAGCCCCGCCGCCGCCGAAATCACCCGTCAGTACGAGGCACGGTTGGGGGAACTTTTCGATTATGCAAAGGCGCGCGCTACCGCGTAACCCGCCCCAGCCACTCCACCAGCGCCTGCAAATCCTCCGCATCCGTCACCCGCTGCTCCGGCATCTTCGTCCCCGGCGTGACCCTGGCCGGCCCCTCGCGGAACAGCCGCGTGATGGTCTGCGCATCCCACGAGATCCCGTGCCCCGCGAACCCCTCTGAATAGGCATAATCCTTCAACGCCCCCGCCTTGCGCCCGAACACGCCGTGCAGAGTCGGTCCTGCCCGGTTGCCGCCGTCCGGCGTGACGCTGTGGCAGGCCTCGCAGGCGCGGAAAACCTGCGCGCCGCGCTCGTTCATGGCGCTGGCGGGGAAATCAGCCTTCGGCGCGTTGGCCGGTGTCAGCGGCTGCCCCGTCGCCACGTCCCATTTGCGGATGATGCGGTCGGCCCCGCCTGTGACGAGCGTCTTGCCATCGGGATGGAAGGCTAGGGACCAGACGGGGAGGCCCGGCCCCACCAGTGTGGCCAGCGTCTGGCCGGTTGCGCGGCTGATGATGGTGACGGCTCCGCGCAATCCCGCCGCCGCGATCATTTCGCCATCGGCGGAGAGCGCCAGCGACGTCACCGGCATCTCCTGCACCTCCACAGTCAGGCGCTCGGCCCCGTCGCCCCGGCGGATGTAGACCTTGCCGTCGGCCCCGCCCGCGATGATCTCGCCGTCGAACACGGATTGCACTGAATTCAGCGGCGTCGGCAGCTTTACGACTGTTGGCGTGGCCCCGGTCAGCGGCGTGATGCGCAGCGTGGCGTCGTAACCCGCCGTGATGATCGTGGTCTGCGAGGGCCCGAAAGCGATGCCGTTGATGTTGCCTTTGTGGCCCTCGAACACCTTGGGCTGGTTGGAGAGGATGCCGCTGCCGATCCAGACCCGCGCGGTGCCATCCCACGAGGCCGAGGCGATGCCGCCGATGCCTTCCG
>CAXTUM010000168.1:0-6194 GCA_964247205.1 uncultured Beijerinckiaceae bacterium | reverse complement strand
ACCGTCTCCTTGACGATGAACGCGACATGGGCCGCGTTATTGCGGCGCAGAAAGGTGCCGAGACCCGATAGCTTGCTGACGATGTTAGGACGGGCGGCGAGCTCGGCCATTCCTGTACGCCATTGTGCGAGACCCTGCTCGGACAGATCTTCGAGCATGCCCGCGTGCTGAAGCACGAAGGTGACACTGGGGCAGGATTGCGCAAGTTCCGCGGCTCCGGCCATCTGGCCCGCGAACACCTGCAGGTCGAAGCTCCAGCCGCGCTCCGCAAGCCGCACGACATTCTTCTGCAGCGTCGCGTTGCGAGCAAGATCGGGCTCCTTTGCGAAACGGTAGAGCGGGTTCTCGTGCCAGTGCAGCTGCATGCGCACGCCGCGAACGCGCGGCTCCTTCGCCAGCGCATCAAGCTGGGGCCGTACGTCATCCGCCAGCATATCGGCATAGGCCACGATGGCGATGGGAAAGCCGGAGCGTCTGGAGGCTTCCGCGACAAAGGCGACCTCGTCGAGAGCGCGTTCTGCTGCCCAATTCGCCTGGACATAGACTGCCGAGGTGACTTCTCCCGCAGCCGAGTCCAGCATGAACTCGCTCATCGGATAATCACGGCGGATTGGTTCGTAGGGCCCGAAAATGCGCGGCTGCATCGGACCCGTCAGCCAGGGCAGATCGGCCTGTTTCCAGATATGAAAATGGCTGTCGATCATGCCGCACTCCGGACTGTCGATTGCGGTTGGCTGGCAAGCGTCAGGACATGGCCGCAGAGGCTTTCGGTTGAACTGCCGTCCGTCAGAGAGCCCAGCAAGGGCCGGACAGCGGCCAACGCCTGCGTTTCCGGGCGATAGCCTGGGTCGCCAGCCAGCGGCGTCAGCCAGTCGATCCGCCAGGCACGGGCTGCAAGACGCCGGACCGCCTGGATCATGGCCTGCGGATCGCCGCGCTCCAGTCCGTCGGACAAAATCACGACCGCCGCACCGCGTGCGTAGGTCGCGAAACGCGGCACTGCGAGAAAGGACAGCAAGGCATCGCCAATGCGCGTGCCGCCATCCCAATCGGCCACAGTGGCGCTGGCCTCGGCAAGGGCCTGCTCACGGTTCTTGCGGCGCAGCGCCCGTGTCACACGCGTGAGGCGCGTGCCAAAGGTGAAGACTTCGATGCGTGCCGCGTTCTGCACAAGGGCATGAGCAAAGGCAAGATTGGCGTCGGAGAGCTGCTTCATGGAGCCCGAAACATCGATCATCAGCAGAATCGGCCTTGGCCGGGTCTTGCGCCGCAGGCGCTTCAGGCTGATGATTTCACCGTCGTTGCGAATGGCCGCCCGCAGGCTTCGCGCGAGATCGATGCTTGGCCCGCGCCGGGCCTTGCCGAGGCGATAGCCGCGCCGACGGGGCAGGGCGGTGGGTAATTCCCGGCTGAA
This sequence comes from uncultured Beijerinckiaceae bacterium, assembly GCA_964247205.1. Lineage (GTDB taxonomy): Bacteria > Pseudomonadota > Alphaproteobacteria > Rhizobiales > Beijerinckiaceae > JADCCX01. The sequence continues at coordinate 4,780 of CAXTUM010000168.1, read as the reverse complement.
GCGGCGAAGAATCTCGTTGTCGTCTGCGGGTTTGAGAATGCGGGCAGTCAGCACTTCTGAGCCAGTGGTCGCTTGACCGCTCTCGTTCACATCATCGGCGAACAAAGCATCCATGCTGCCGCCATCATCCTGTGCCTTCATCTCGTCGTCCGGTTCGGCGTCCGGCGCGACGAGATCGCCTGCAAGACCCAGGAAGTGCAGATCGAAAAGCGCATCAAAGAAAAGACGTCCCTCGGGACTCGGTGCCAATGTAGCTGCCGCCGCCATCCTGATCTGCCGGATGCTGCGCGGCCCAAGCAGACCGACCGCAGCCAGAAACGCCTGTGTCTGTTCAGGGGCGACAGCAAACCCGTTGTCGCGCAGGCGTGTTGCGAAGGAGACGAATGGCCGCGCGGCCTGCGGGAGAATCGCGGTGCTCATGCGGCAATCCCCGCGATCAATGCATCAAGCTTCGGCCGGAGGAAGCCCAGATCCTCCTCGTCCTTGATGGCGACACCAATGGAGCGCCGGAACGCTTCAGGCCATGGCGCGCCTGTGATGGCCAGCGCGGTGGCAGCCTCTGCCCAGTCGACGGCTTCCGCCACGCCTGGCGGTTTCGAAATCGGTTCCTGCCGCAGGCGGCCAACGGCGGCAACCACTGCCAGGGCAGTGGCTTCAGCCACTCCGGAAGCCCGCAGCATGATGATTTGCGCTTCCCGCTCGGGCTCGGGATAGGCGATGTAATGATAGACACAGCGGCGGCGCAGCGCCTCGTGCAGTTCGCGCGTGCGGTTGGATGTCAGCAGCACCACTGGCCGCTCAGCAGCACGCAAGGTGCCGCGCTCCGGGATGGAGATCGAAAAATCCGACAGGAACTCCAGCAGGAACGCCTCGAACTCGTGATCGGACCGGTCGATTTCGTCGATCAGGAGCAGCGTCGATTCCGGCCTGCGCAACACTGTCAGCATGGGCCGTTCGATCAGGAAATCATCACGATAAATGTCGACCGCCAGATCGCCTGCCTGCCGGATCGCCAGCATCTGGCGCGGATAGTTCCATTCATAGAGCGCCGCTCCGGCGTCGATGCCTTCATAACATTGCAGACGGACGAGCTGACGGCCCAGAATGCCGGCCAGCGCCTTGGCCGCCTCGGTCTTGCCGACACCGGGAGCGCCCTCCAGCAGCAGCGGCTTGCCCAATGCGAGCGAGAGATAGCCCGCCGTCGCGATGCCATCATCCGCGATATAGAGCGCCGACCGCAGGGCCGATGCCAGCGCCTCCGGGCTTGCGATGCCGTGGATGGTAGTGCGCAGCGCCATGCCGTTCAAACCCGCCGTGTCTGGGGTTTGGCGCCGCCCTGCGCCCGGATTGCCCGCAGGACCTTTTCCGGCGTGATGGGCAGTTCGTCGATGCGCACACCAACGGCATTGAACACCGCGTTCGCGACCCCGGGCAAAACCGGATTGGCGCACATCTCGCCAGGTCCCTTGCCACCAAATGGTCCATCTGGCGCAGGCCGCTCCAGCACCGTGATGTGGTGGGGAGCAACGTCGCCCGGTCCCGGCATCAGATATTCGTTGAAGTCACGAGGCCCATGGTCCGGGTTCGGGTAATAGGGCTCGGGTGTTTCGTACAGGGCATGGCTGACGCCCATCCAGGCACCGCCGACAAGTTGTTGCTCCACCATGCGCGGGTTCAGGGCCCGGCCAAGCTCGTAGGCGCTGGTGATCTTCTGTACGACAACCTCGCCGGTCTCGTCGTCCACTTCCACATCAATCACAAGGCAGGCGTGCGCAAAGGCCGTGTTGGGGTTCTGCTCCCCGGTGTCAGGATCGACCGCCGACAACGGCACAAGGAAGATGCCGCGTCCGGCTATGGTCTTGCCCTGCTTGAATTGCGCGGCCTGCGCGGTCGCTTTCACCGTGATGGTGCGTGACGGCGCACCTTTGACGTGGATGTTCCCAAGACCGTCTGTCACAAGGTCGGCGGCATTGACCTCCAGTTCCTCGGCCGCCGCCTCCAGCAGCACGCCCCGGGCTTCCCGCGCTGCCGCAATCACGGCATTGCCCATGCGGTGCGTCCCGCGCGAGGCGAAGCTGCCCATGTCATGGGGGCCGGTGTCGCTGTCGGCAGTATCGACGTAAACATCCTCGATCGGCACGCCGAGCGTTTCCGCCGCCACCTGGCGGGTCACCTGTTTCATACCCTGGCCAAGATCAATGGCGGACAGCGCCACCGTGAACTTGCCGTCCGGGTTGGAATGGATCAGCGCCTGGCTGGGATCGCCGCCCAAATTCATGCCGATGGGATAGTTGATGGAGGCCATGCCTCTTCCAGGGTGCTTGGCCACGACTATCGCCTCCGTGTGCCAAAGACTGACGAGAACCGCATCGCACCATGTTGTGCCTGGGTTGGCTGCGTCTGGGCGAGTTGCGGCGCAGGTGCGACAGGTGCGGCTTGGGGAGCAGGCTGCTTCGCAGGCGGCGGAGATGGCGCCGCAACAGCCGGGCGATAGACTTCGAACTGCGGGACAACGGTCGCCTTGGGCTTGCTGTCGGTGCTGCCTTCCATGATGGGCTGCTTGGTCTCGGGAATGCGGGTTGTCCCGGCTGCCAGCGTTTGCGTGGTTCCTGTTGTCCGTGTTTCCGGACGTCCGATCCGGCCTCTTTCGTCCATCACGGTGGCCGGGATATGCCCCCGCTCTCCGGCACCGCCGCCGGTCAGCGAAGATTGCTGTTTTGCGTTCTCCGAGAGCGTCCAGCCGGAACTGCGCGCCACGGCCTGTACGCATTCGATCAGCGCCGTGTTCTTTGCGGCCCGACGATGGGGCTTCATGTCATTGTCGCGATAGGCATTGAGGATGCGGAACTCCATCGGATCCATGCCTATTGAATGCGCCAGCTTGTCCATCTGCACCTCAAGTGCAAAATCGACCGCCGTCACACCGAAGCCGCGCATGGCTGTCGAGGGGCAGCGGTTGGTGTAGACCACATGAATGTCGGACGTGACATTGGGGATCCAGTACGGCCCCGGGATATGGGCGGTGCATTTGATGCCCGCATAACTGGACAGCCGCGTATAGGCGCCGGCGTCGAAATAGCTGCGCACATGGCGGGCAATGATGCGCCCGTCCTTCATCACGCCATCCTTGACATAGATGCGCTCGGCACCGCGCGGTGAGCCGTAGAGCATCTCCTCTTCGCGGTTGAGCACGTAGCGCACGGGACGGCCGGTCAGCATGGCACCGAGGATCGATAATGGCTCGCTCAGCGAATCCACCTTGCCGCCGAAACCACCTCCCACCGTGCCGCCGATGTAATGCAGGCGGCTGGACTCGAGGTCGAGAATCTTGGCGGCAGTGCCCAGCGAGAAGAACAGGCCCTGCGCACAGGAATGCACGACATAGCGGTTGTTCTGCTCAGGTGCTGCAATCGAGCCATTCGTCTCGGTCGGCGCATGTTCGATCGGCGACATCTGGTAGCGCTCCTCCATCACGATATCGGCGGCGGCAAAGCCCTTCTCGACATCACCGAAGCGCAGTTTCTGATGGTCATACTTGTCGTGATACTCGAAATAATTGTGCGGATAGGTCTCGTTGACCACCGGCGCGCCGGGCTTCAGCGAGTCCTCGACATCGAAGACGGTGGGCAGCGGATCATAATCGACACGGATGAGCTTCAGCGCAGCCATCGCCTGCGCTTCGCTCTCGGCGATGACAGCGACGATCGGCTCGCCCTTGTAGCGCACCTTGTCGACAGCAAGCGTCGGCTCGTCATCCTTGCCGAAATTGATCAGGCTCAGCAGCGTGTTCTTGTTCACCGGCACATCCGCGCCTCGCAGCACGCGCTTGACGCCTGGTGCTCGTTCGGCGGCGGCAATATCAATGTTTCTCAATCTGGCGTGATGATGCGGGCTGCGCAGCACCTTGAGATGCAGCATGGCATCGAAGGCGTGGTCATCGAAGAAACGTGTCCGTCCCGTGACATGGCCCAGCATGTCCTGACGCTGGACGCCCTTGCCGATAACATTGAGGTTGTCGTCCCGTTCACTGGCGAAGAGATCCTTGCGGAATTCAAGCATCGTTACCTCCCTCAGGCGCGGCGCATGCCGCCGGTCTGGGCGACAGACAGGATGGCGTTGATGATGGGTTCATAGCCCGTACAGCGGCAGATGTTTCCGGCTATGGCCTCCACCACATCTTGCCGCGACGGGTTCGGATTCTGGTCAATGAGCGCCTTGGCCGCCATCAGCATGCCGGGCGTGCAGAAGCCGCATTGCGCCGCGAAATGCTCCATGAATGCCGTCTGCAGCGGATGCAGGTCCGGGCCGTTGGCAAGCCCGCTTGTTGTCTCGATGGTCTTGCCGTCGCATGACATCGCAAGTGTCAGGCACGACAGTTGCGGCTCGCCATCAATCAGCACTGTACAGACCCCGCAGGTCCCCTGGCCGCAGCCATACTTTGGAGCGAAATCACCAAGCGAGCGGCGCAGCGTGTTCAGAAGGTTCTCAGGGCCATCGGCAAACGCTGCGCGATCAGCACCGTTCAGGCGGAACTGGATGGGGATCTTGGCCATGGTGCTTACCCCGCCTCGTTCATCAGCAGACGGCCCAGATGCACTGGCAGGACTTCGCGGCGGTACCATTCGCTGGCTATGGCGTCCGGTGCAGGCTGGGTGCCTTCTGTCGCGGCCTGCTTTGCTGCGGCTATGGTGGCATTGTCGAGAGCCTTGCCTTCCAGCGCCCGCTCGACGCCCTTGGCACGGATTGGTGTCGGGGCCATGGCCCCATAGGCAACGCGGGC
>CAXTUM010000167.1:0-6205 GCA_964247205.1 uncultured Beijerinckiaceae bacterium | reverse complement strand
CGTTCCGGCATGGTCGCCCTGCGGCTGCTGGCGGAGCGTGGCGAGTCGGCGGATGCGGCGCTGACGCGGCTGAGGATGGTCCGGCCCGGCGCGGTGGAGACTGATGCGCAGGTGAAATGGGCGTTAAATCAATAGTTTAATCTGTTGGGAACCCCCAACAGCCGATCTCACCTCAGGGCTGATCCTCGCGCCGCTTTTTCTCGTCCTCGCGTTTGCGCTCTTCCGCGTTGTTGCGCAGCGTGCCGTCCACCAGCGAGATCGGTGCGCGGACGATTGCTCCGGCCGCTCCGCCCACGAGCGAGCCGACATCGGAGCCGGTCTGGACCAGCTTCTCGCCGAGCGTGGCGTTCTGTTCGGTCACGGTCTGGCCTTCCGCAAGGCGGCGACCGATGAAGCGCACCACGTCCGGGCTCTGGGCGAATGTGCCATGCGCCAGAGGATCACCGGATTTGAGTTTCGTGAGGTCAACCACAGTGATCTTTGATCGTGCAATGTCATCCTTGTAGGGCTGCTCCTCCGGGTTGATGGAACCGAGACGCGCCACATCGCCCCAGATCCGGCGGGAGAATTGCAGCGCCCTGTCGTCCTGCGAGACAAAGAGGGTCATGGCAGGCCGGTTTTCACCCAGAGCTCTCATCTGTGTATAGAAAACATCGACATCCACATCAGGTGCGGCCAGCATCACGTTCGCAATCTTGGGATGCACGCGGCCATTGCGCAGAGCCATCGTGCGCAGGGCCTCCATGGCCACCCAGTTACCCATGGAATGGGCGAGGATGCTGATTTCCGTCACCCGGGGATCGGCGGCCAGCTGGCGCAGGCCCTGCTCAAGGCCATCGCGGGAGTAATTGGCGCTTTCCCTGTCGTAGGTATAGGCCAGCAATTCGCCACGGGATGGCCAGGTGAAGAGAATGGGGACGCCCGGAGCCTTGGAATCATGCATGATCTGGGCGAAGCGGAAGACGGCATCCTCGAAGCGGCTGTTGTAGCCATGCACGAAGACGATGGCGCGGCCCCGGATGCCCGGACGGTTGATGCGCTGGCCGAAACGCTGGACGGCTGTCTTGCTGTCGATGTTTTCGGTGCTGAGTGTCACGAATTCGCGGGCAGGATTACCAGGCAGGCTTTCGGGCCACTGGACCTCGCCGACGGCGCGGGTGGCATCAGGGGGGATCGACACCGCAATATCAGCATATGAAAGCTGCTTGCCGCGCTCCCCTGAAAACATCTCGGATTGTTTGTCCGGCAGCGCCTGGCGTGTGGTGGCGACCAGCAGTTCAACCCGGGTGCTTCCCGGCGTTACTGTCGTGACCGGGAGCAGGACGCCCTGCGGTCGCCCGCCGCAGGATGCGAGCAGGAGCGTCGCCATGAGCAGGCCGAATGGGCGTTTGAAGCGTTGAAAAGACATGATTGTGCCTCTTAAGGGACGATATCCCGTCACACAATCCCGACGATGGATTTGGGCCGGTATGGTTCCTCCAGCCGCTTGATCGTGCGCTCGTCCAGTTTCAGCGCCTGGGCTGCAATCGCATCGTCAAGATGCTGCGGCTTTGACGCACCGATGATAGGGGCCGTGACGAAAGGCTTTGACATTACCCAGGCCAGCGCCAGCACAGCGGGCTTGACGCCGAGACGCGCGGCTTCCTTGATGACGCGGCTACGGATCGCCTCGTCCTGCGGCGCGCCAAGCTTGAGCATGTCGCCCACGGTATCGGTGCGGCCGCGCACAGTTGTTTCATTGGTAGCGGCGGCAGCAAGACCCGAGCCCGCGAGATATCCCCGCGCCAGCGGTGACCACGGCGTCACGGCCTTGCCCTCGGCGGCGCACAGCGGCATCATCTCGCGCTCCTCTTCGCGGTAGACGAGGTTGTAATAGTTCTGCATTGAGACAAATTCGGCAAAACCGTTCTGGCGCTGCACCGAGAGCATTTTCATGAACTGCCAGGCCCACATCGACGAAGCGCCGAGATAGAGCGCCTTGCCCGCGCGCACCACATCGTTCAGCGCCTCCACCTGTTCCTCGATCTCCGTGCCGTAATCGAAGCGGTGGATGATGTAGAGGTCGATGTAATCCGTGCCGAGCCGCTTGAGCGAGGCGTCAACGGCTTCCATCACATGCTTGCGTGAAAGACCCTTCTGGTTCATGCCCGGGCCCATGGCGTTGTAGACCTTGGTGGCCAGCACGATCTCGTCGCGGCGGGCGGCGAACTGCTTGATGGCCTTGCCGGTGATCGTCTCGGATGCGCCGAGCGAATACATGTTGGCCGTATCCCAGAAGGTGATGCCGGCCTCATAGGCTTTCTTGTAGAACGGCAGTGACTGTTCCTCCGGCAACACCCATTCCCGCCATTTCGGATCACCGTAGGTCATGGTGCCGAAACAGAGCGGAGAAACCTTCATGCCGGTTTTGCCAAAGCGGACGGGAGTCATGGGCAGGACCTTTCGCGTGGGGGATGAGCTATCGTCGCGTGAACGGGAGCGGAGTTCAACCGAATTCCTCGTTTGGCTGCGGCGCAATCAGGGCACTTCAAACCATCCGCACTTTGAGGTATGTTCGCGCCATGAATTTCATGCCCGCCAGGATCACGAAAGGTCTTCCCCGCCGCAAGTTCACGGTGGCGGAAGTCGAAGGCTTCGTGCGCAAGCGCATCATTCGCGAGCATGAGCGCTTCGAGCTGATCGGAGGGGAGATCATTCCGATGTCGCCGAAGGGCAACTGGCACGAGAATATGAAGCGGGAGCTGAACCGTTTTCTGGTGAAGCGCCTGCCGGAGCATCTGCAATTGATCCCGGAAACAACCTTCCGCTTGTCAAAAACGACATTCATCGAGCCGGATTTCCTGATCTACCCCACGGAAGTGGACCTCAAGGACATCTCTGGTGGCAACGTCCTTCTCGCTATCGAGGTGGCCGACACAAGCCTGAAGTACGATCTCGATCGCAAGCCGATGCTCTATGCGCATTTCGGCATCCGTGAGCTCTGGGTGGTCGACGCCAGGAAGCGCCAGACAACCGTGCACCGTGAGCCGACAGATGATGCCTACCGGTCCGTCAGGTTATTCACGACGGATCAGCAAATCGTGCCGGTGCTCGCGCCCGAAATGGCCGTTACACTCGATCAGTTGCGGTAAGCAACCCGTCACGCCATTACGGCTTCCGGCTCCTCCGCCTGCGCATCGGTTTCGTTGTTCAGCACCTGGTGCATGCGCGTTTCATCCAGCGCATTTTCCCATTTCGACACCACTATGGTCGCTACACCGTTGCCGATCAGGTTGGTGAGCGCGCGGGCCTCCGACATGAAGCGGTCAATGCCCAGGATCAGCGCGATGCTGGCGACAGGAATGGTGCCGACGGATGCGAGCGTGGCTGCCAGCACGATGAAGCCCGATCCGGTGACGCCTGCCGCTCCCTTTGAGGTCAGCAGCAGGATGCCGATGATGCCAAGCTGCTGCATCAGCGACAGATCCGTATTCGTGGCCTGTGCCAGGAAGATCGCCGCCATGGTGAGATAGATGCAGGTGCCGTCGAGGTTGAAGGAATATCCCGTCGGAATGACGAGGCCCACGACGCTTTCCTTGCAGCCCAGATTGCTCATCTTGGCGATCATGCGGGGCAGCACCGTCTCGGACGAGGAAGTGCCCAGCACGATCAGCAGCTCTTCCTTGATATAGGCGATGAACTTGACGATGCTGAAACCGTGGAGGCGCGCGATAGTGCCCAGCACAAGGAAGATAAACAGCAGGCACGTCACGTAGAACGAGGCCATGAAGCTGCCGAGCTGGACCAGTGTGCTGACGCCGTATTTGCCGATTGTGAAGGCCATGGCCCCGAAAGCGCCGATGGGTGCAGCCTTCATGATGATGCCGACGATGCGGAAGAAGACGTGGCTCGCGTCATCAATAAGGTGCAACAGAGGCTTGCCGCGCTCGCCCAGCATCTGCAGGCCAAAGGCGAAGAGGATGGCGAAGAACAGCACCTGCAGGATTTCGCCGTTGGCGAAAGCGCCGACAACCGTGTTGGGGATGATGTCCATCAGGAAGGCAAGCGTGCTCTGGTCCTTGGCCTTGGCGGTGAATGTCGCGATAGCTTTCGTGTCGATGCTGGCGACATCGATGTTCATGCCGACGCCGGGTTTCCAGAGATTGATGACGATCAGGCCGATGATCAGTGCTGCCGTGGTGACGAGCTCGAAATAGAGCAGCGCTTTCAAACCAACACGCCCGACCTTCTTCATGTCATCCATGGAAGCGATGCCATGCACGACAGTGAAGAAGATGATGGGGGCGATGACCATCTTGATCATCTTGATGAAGGCATCACCGAGTGGCTTCATGGCTTCGCCGGTCTGCGGATAGAAATGGCCGAGCAGAATGCCGATGGCGATCGCAGTCAGCACCTGCACGTAGAGGTGCTTCCACCAGGGACCGGCGTGGGCGGGTTGTGCTGCTGCGCTCGTCGAGGCCATGCGTATTCCCCCTGAAATTCTTGTTAAATCCATTTCCTTTTCGGAGCCGCGTTTGTCAATCCTTCATATTCGGCACGGCTGTCGAAGCAGGCTGTCGGGCATTTGCGCCTAACGCTCCGAAACTGCTTTCAGATTCGCCAGACCCTGCTCGAAGTCCTTCCCGATCATCTTGTCCATGTTCATGAGCGTATCCATGATCTTGGAGATCAGCGGGGCAGGGCCGTTCATGGTCCAGATGACTTCCGTGCCATCCGCCTCTTCCCTGAGAACGAAGCCCGCCATGTTGGTTGCCTTGAATGGCTTGAGAAAATCGAGCCTGAACGTGATCCGCTCGTGGGCAACGGAGTCAGTGATCGCCATGCGCCCGGTGCCAACCTTGCTGTTGCCCTGCCATTCCTGATACGCGCCGACGCCGGCGCTGTTCGGGCTGATGGTCTGGCGCATGCCGGGGTCCTTGTTCTGCCATGGTGACCAGGATTTCCAGGCGGCAAGGTCATTGATCATGCCAAAGACCTTGTCCCTTGGCGCCTTGATATGGATGGAGCGGCGGACCGTGAACGTATCCGGTTTGCCCGCAGCAATCATGAGAAGCGCACCTATGGCAATCATCGCTACAATGAGGACAGTCCAGATAATTCCCGGCATGGCAGTTCCTCCCTGATCATGAGAACCCAGTTTGTGCCGGAATCTTCTTCGTTACAAGCTTGCAGCTGCCCGTGCGGCCTGATCGTAATGCCCCGAGAGGGATCGCAATTCCGCCGCGAAAGCCGAAAGCTTCTTGGGGTCGATGCCGGTGCCCAGCACGGACTGCACCAGCAATCCCTCGCGCACGGCCTTGTACTTCTCGCAGGCCTGCTGACCCGCGGGGGTCACCACCACGATCTTCTCCTTGCCCGCCTTGCCGCCCCTGATCAGCTTCAGCTTCTCGAGCTTCTTCAGCGAGTAGTTGACGACATGCGTGTCCTCGACATTCAGGACAAGACAGATGTCGGCGAGACGCTTGGGCTTGGCGCGGTGGTTGACGTTGTGCAGCACCAGCACATCGAAGGGCGAGAGATCCGGCACGCCTCCGGCTGCCATGCACCGCACCATCCAGCGGTGGAAGGCATGGTTGAGCATGATCATGCCAAATTCGAATTCCGAAAGCGCGGGGAGGGCCCCGGCCGCGAGATGCCCGGACGAGACGATGGGGCCGAGGACAGGGTTGGTTTGCGCGGGTGTTGTTTCGATGGTCATGCCACTCTTGTACCCCTCCCCGCGCGGAACGGGGAGAGGGAAAAGCAAGACTATTTCTGCCCGAGCATCTGGTTGGGCAGCCAGGTCACCAGATCAGGCAGGACATAGACGATGCCGACCATCACCAGCATGCCGACGAAGAATGGCATGGAGGCCAGCGCCACATAGCCCATGCTCTTTTTCGCCAGTGATTGCAGCACGTAAAGGTTGAAGCCCACGGGCGGCGTGATCTGCGCCATCTCGACAACCAGCACGATGAAGATCCCGAACCACAGCAGGTCGATGCCCTGCGCCTTGACGGCGGGCAGGATCACCGCCGTTGTGAGCACCACCATCGAGATGCCGTCGATGAAGCAGCCCATAATGATGAAAATGACCGTCAGCGCTGCAATGAAGCCGGCCTGGCTGAGGTTCTGGGCGACGATCCAGTCGGCGAAGAGCCGCGGCAGGCCAGTGAAGCCCATCGCTATCGACAGAAATGCCGCGCCGGACAGGATCAGCGTG
>CAXTUM010000166.1:1516-6238 GCA_964247205.1 uncultured Beijerinckiaceae bacterium | reverse complement strand
AGCCCGGCATTGGTGCTGCGATTCCCTATGCCCGGTCCAGCCCGTAGAGCGTATGCAGCGTGCGCACTGCAAGCTCCGTGTAGGCCGCGTCGATCAGCACCGAAAACTTGATCTCGGAGGTGGTGATCGCCCGGATATTGATGCCCTTGTCCGCCAGCGCCCGGAAGGCCATGGCGGCCACGCCTGCGTGGCTGCGCATGCCGATGCCGATGGCTGATACCTTGCAGACATCGCGTGCGGCTTCCAGCGTCGTGTAGGCGATCTTGTCCTTGTTCTGGGTCAGAACCGCCATCACCTGATCGTATTCCGCAGCGGGCGCGGTGAAGGTGATGTCGGTGTTGCCGTCGGCCGAGATGTTCTGGACGATCATGTCCACATTCACCTGCGCTTCAGCGAGCGGCGCGAAGACGGCGGCTGCGACGCCCGGCTTGTCGGCCACGCGGCGAAGGGTGAACTGGGCTTCGTCCTTGGAGAAGGCGATGCCGGTGACGTTTTGCTTTTCCACGATGTCTTCCTCGTCACAGATCAGTGTTCCGGGATTGGGATTGTCCGGATCGTCGAACGACGACCGCACATAAGTCTTGACGCGCTGCGACATGGCGATCTCGACCGAGCGCACCTGCAGCACCTTGGAGCCGGCGGACGCCATCTCCAGCATTTCCTCGAAGGCGACCTTTTCCAGGCGCCGGGCCTTGGCGACGACGCGCGGATCGGTCGTGTAAACACCATCGACATCTGTATAGATATCGCAACGATCCGCCCGCAGGCCTGCGGCAATGGCGACGGCAGAAGTGTCGGAGCCGCCCCGCCCCAGCGTGACGATGCGACCGGATTCCCTGTGCATGCCCTGAAAGCCGGACACAACAGCGACCTCGCGGCGTGCCTCGAAGCCAGCAACAATGCCGGAACCGTCGATATCGGTGATCCGCGACGATCCATGCGCATCCGAGCCATAGAGCGGCACCTGCCAGCCTTGCCACGAACGTGCGGGAATGCCCATGGCGTTGAGCACGATGGCCAGCAGACCCGACGTCACCTGCTCGCCCGAGGCGACCACCACATCGTATTCCTTCGGATCGTAGAGTGCGGCGCTTTCCTTGCACCAGCCCACGAGCTCGTTGGTCTTGCCCGACATGGCGGAGACCACGACAGCCACATCGTTGCCCGCATCCCACTCCCGTTTCACGTGGCGTGCGACATTCTTGATGCGTTCAACATTCGCGACGGAGGTTCCGCCGAATTTCATCACGAGGCGGGCCATGGATTCTCAGGTCCGGGTGGGAAAAAACGCTCGCAAAGCCAGCGGCGAAAATGCCAATGGCGTCGCAGGACGCGCGGCCTTATGAAAGCGCCTGACGCCGGAGTCAAGAAACGCTGCCCGGCAGGAGACGCACATGGCGGCTGCAAACACCATGCAGGTTGACGACGCAGAGGTCGAGAAGTTCAACCGGCTCGCCGGAGAATGGTGGGACCCGCGCGGCAAGATGAAGCCGCTGCACAAGTTCAACCCGGTGCGGCTGGGCTATCTGCGCGACACAATCTGCTTCCACACCGACCGCGACCCCAAGGCGATCCAGCCGTTCAAGGGGCTCTCGCTGCTCGATATCGGCTGCGGCGGCGGCCTGCTGTCGGAGCCGCTGGCACGGCTGGGCTTCGACGTGACGGGCATCGATCCGGCGGGCAACAATGTCGATGTCGCCAGGGCTCATGCCGGGCGCTCCGGCGTGGCAGTCACCTACCGCCGGGTGACGGCGGAAACGCTGGTGGAGGAGAAGGCCGCGTTCGACGTGGTGCTGGCCATGGAAGTGGTGGAGCATGTGCCAAGCGTCGTGGATTTTGTCGCCACCGCCACCAGCCTTGTGAAACCCGGCGGCTTGTTCATCGCCGCCACGATCAACCGGACCAAACGCTCCTTTGCGCTTGCCATAGTCGGCGCGGAATATGTGCTGCGCTGGCTGCCCGTAGGCACCCACAGCTGGGACAAGTTCGTGACGCCTGATGAGCTGGAAGAGGCGATTGTTGCGGGTGATCTGGAGGTGTTCGACCGGCAAGGCGTGGTGTTCAACCCGCTCGCGGACAAGTGGTCGCTGGCGCAGGACATGGCGGTGAATTACATGCTGGCGGCGCGGCGGGAGGTGTAAGGTCTTGCGCCTTCCCCCCACCCTCCATATCTGTTAGAACCGTTCTAAATTCACCTTCCGGCCTTGAACCGGAACGGCGAGGAGAGACCAGGATGTTCATTCAGACAGAACCCACCCCCAATCCAGCGACACTGAAGTTCCTGCCCGGGCGTGATGTCATGGGTGAGGGCACGCTGGAGATGCGTGACGCGGAGACCGCCGCAACATCTTCGCCGCTGGCTGAAAAGCTGTTCGGCATCGAGGGCGTGCAGGGTGTGTTCTTCGGCTCGGATTTCATCACCGTGACCAAGGGCGAGACCGAATGGGCGCATATGCGGCCGGCCATCCTGGGCGCGATCATGGAGCATTACATGTCGGGCGCGCCTGTCCTGCGCATGGGCGTGGAAGCGGCTGGCGACGATGCTGCCGAGTTTTTCGCGCCGGAAGATGCCGAAACGGTATCGACCATCAAGGAACTGCTCGAAACCCGCATTCGCCCCGCCGTCGCCGGTGACGGCGGCGATATCACCTTCAAGGGCTTCAAGGACGGCGTGGTCTATCTCACCATGAAGGGCTCCTGCGCGGGCTGCCCCTCCTCCACCGCCACGCTGAAGCATGGCATCCAGAACCTGCTGAGGCATTTCCTGCCGGATGTGCAATCGGTCGAAGCTGTCGCCTGAGAGAGCGTATTCCCGCCTGTCAGCGGTGAAATCAGCATCTTGCGCTTGTCACGGAACTCCCCCACATTCCCGCGCTAGCGGGGTGAACGTGTGTCCCCGGGGAGGTTCTGATGGCGAATACGATGACGGCGGCGCCGGTTGTGCTGCACACACCGATGCAATATCTCGACAAGGCCGTAGGCGCGCTGCGCGATCTCGGCCTCCAGCCCGCGAAGGTCGAGGATGCGCCGATCAATGCGCTGCTGGAAAAAATTTCCGATCTCGACAAGGACAAGATCGCGGTCATCGCCCGCACGCTGGGCCAGACATCCGTGTTCAATGAGGTCGTGCGCGAGCAGACAGCGGCCATGGACATTGGCACGCGCTACCAGGACATCGCGCAGAGCTTCAATTCCATCCGCGACGACGCCAAGAAGATGGTGGACCAGATCGCCGACGGCAAGATCGATGTGCTGGAGCGTGTCACCAATGTCTGGATGAAGATTTCGCGCGGCGATATCGCCGACCGCTTCGATTCCATCCGCAAGAAATACATGGAGGTCACGGCCTCCACCAAGGACCAGATCAAGCGCGAGGGCATCATTCTTGATGCCTACCGCGATTTCCGCGGCGCGCTGAAACAGTCCGAAGTCATGGCACTGGAAGTGCTGAAGATTGCCGAGCAGAAGCTGGATGCCGAGAAAAAAGCGCTGGATGAGGCCTCCAAGCTCGTTTCGGGCTTTGCAGGCACTGAACCGGCGGATCGCGCCCGTCTCGAAATGACGCGCGACGAGCGCCTGCGCATGACGCAGGACATGGACAAGCGCTACCAGATATCCAAGGATCTCTCGGACAATCTCACCATCTCCTACAACACGTCCGAGGTGGTGATGGCGCGGCTGATGCAGACGACCAATGCTAAGGAGCGGGTTTATGCGCAGGCCATCTCGTTCTTCTCCACGAACGATTCCGTGCTGACCGCGCTGAAGGCATCCTTCACCGGCATGTTCGGCCTGCATGAGGCGACACAAACGCTGGAAGTGATGAAGGAAGGCGTGTCCAAGAGCCTCGAAACGCTGGGCGATATCGGCGACAAGGTGCAGGAGGCCGCCGTGAAGGCCGGTTATGGCCCGACAGTGCGCGCCGATGCGGTCAAGAAGCTGGTGGACAGCGTCGTCGGCTTCCAGGAGCGCTCCATCACGATCGTCGACGAGATGCGCAAGCTCTCGACCCAGAATGCTGCCGAAATCCGCGATGCTGTCGAAGACGGCAAGAAGCGGATTGCCAAGCTC
Organism: uncultured Beijerinckiaceae bacterium; assembly: GCA_964247205.1. GTDB lineage: Bacteria > Pseudomonadota > Alphaproteobacteria > Rhizobiales > Beijerinckiaceae > JADCCX01. Next base: position 2,167 of record CAXTUM010000166.1, on the reverse strand, counting down.
GTGGCCGAAGGTAAGTCGCTCGGGGTTTGATTTTTTCTTTCTTCCCTTCCCCCGCTGCAAATCTTGTGCTGACCGCACAAGTTTGTCAGCACCCGGGGAAGGTGTCATGCGGAACGCATGGCGGATGAGGGCAAATCCCTGACCGTCGTGGTTCTCCCTCATCCGCCCGCCATCCGGCGGGCACCTTCTCCCAAGGGAGAAGGAAGGACATACGACCATGACCACTTCCCTCCCCGCAACCGAAGCCAAACCGCAGACGCTCGATGAGCTGATGCTGGCGATGGATGTCGTCGATACCCTGCGCCATCAGGATAACCTGGTGGAGCGCGAGCTGGACGAAACGCGCCGCGATGCGGATCTGCTCGAGCGGCTGCGCGCGATCTACAAGAGCCAGGGCATCGAGGTGTCGGATGATGTCATCCGGCAGGGTGTTACCGCCATCAAGGAAGACCGCTTCGCCTACACGCCGCCCAAACCTGGCCTTGGGGTGACGCTCGCCAAGGTCTGGATTGCGCGTGGCACAATTGGCAAGGTTGCCGGTGCTGCCGTCGTGGCGCTGGGGCTTGGCGCAGGCGGCTGGTGGTTCGGCGTGGAACAGCCGAGGCGCGCCGAAGCTGCCCGCATCGAGCAGGAAATCACCCAGATCATTCC
>CAXTUM010000166.1:0-1416 GCA_964247205.1 uncultured Beijerinckiaceae bacterium | reverse complement strand
GGTGCTGTCGCTGCCGATCCTGAGCGAGGAAAACGGGCGCACCGAAACCGTGACCAAGTTCGGCGTGCGCATCAACGCCGAGGTTTTCGAGGCCATTGCCCGCGACAAGCGCGACGACGGCATTGTCCAGCGCAACCGCCTCGGTGACAAGAAGCGCGGCGAGCTCGACGTGACCTATACGATGCCCGTGATGAGCGGCTACCTGACGAAATGGTAAGTGACCCATGATCTCCGGCCGCGACGCGCTCGCCAGCATCGAACAGACCATCGCCAAGGCCCGCACCAGCGAGGGCCAGCTTGATGCGGCGCTGCGCTCGGCGGAGGAGGAAGCCGCACGGCTGCGTGCCGACCGCGCCGCCGCTTTCCGCCAGCTCGCCCGCATCCGGCTCGATGCTTTCGTGCAGGAAGGGCCTGAACAGCCAGCGCTGATCCAACAGCTCGACAATGCCGAGCGCAAGGCGATGGACCTCGTGAAGGATCGCAGCTTTGAGCTGAAACAGCAGGCTGTTACACGCAAGTCTCTCTTCGATGTCGTCCAGACTGCCGAGGCCGAGCGCCACAAGCGAGCCGAGGTGCTGGAGCAGGCGCTGGCGGGGCTGGAAGGCGTCCGCCGCGCGGCTGAGCCAAAAATCCGGGCATCCGCAGCCTGGAAAGCCCAGCAGGCCAAGATTCTGGCCGCCGAGCAGATCGCGGATGAATCGGACAAGAAGGCGAAGCAGGCGGAAGAAGACCGCATCACCAAGGGCAAGCCCTATGAGGCGGACCCGCTGTTCATGTATCTCTGGAAGGCCAAATTCGGCACCGCGGAATATGAGGCCGGATTCCTGACCAAGTTCTTCGACCGCATGATCGCGCGCAAGGTGGGCTATCCCGATGCGCGCGCCAATTATTCCATGCTGAACGAGATTCCCCTGCGGCTGCGCGAACACGCGGAGCGCCGGAAACTCGCGATCGAGACCGAGCGGCAGGGTCTGGCACAGGCCGAATCCGCCGCACTGTCCGAGGTCGGCGCGGGTGAGCTCGTGGCCAAGGTCGAGAAGGCGCGGCAGGCATTGATCGAAGTTGAGCGGGATCTTTCGGGCAAGAAACGCAAGCTGGAGGAATTCGAGACAGAAACCGCAGCTGCCGCGGAGGATCCGGCCTATGAGCAGGCCATCACTATTCTGGCCGAGGCCGATTCCCGCGAGGATGTGCGCGAGCTTTATGCCGATGCCTCCCGCACCCGCACGAAAGACGATGACAAAGCAGTGAGGCAGATCGAAGGGATCGAACAGAAGCTGGCCAAAGCGGAAGGGCAGATCGACCAGATTCGCGCCGAAGCCCGCGATCTGGCGCGCAGACGCGCTGATATCGAGCGAGAACGCGACAATTTCCGCAGCCGGGGCTACGACAACCCCTATGGCGGGTTCAAGAACG
>CAXTUM010000165.1:0-6241 GCA_964247205.1 uncultured Beijerinckiaceae bacterium | reverse complement strand
TCTTCGGTGTGCGGCGTGTCGACAACAAGACGACGGTTATGGCCGAAGCAAAGCCTTACCTCTGGTCGGCAGCACGCGAGGGCAACAAGGTCACGCTTGGCGGCTTCGCTCCCGACGAGGCAACCAAAGCAAAGATCGTGGCTGACACAAAGGCCGCATTGCCCAACACCGAAGTGGTCGATCAGATGAAGATCGCCCGCGGCGTTCCCGCCGTTTTCGGCACGGCAACGGCCTATTCCCTTGCCCAGCTTGCACGCCTTCCCGATGGCAAGGCAAACCTGTCGGACGCAACACTCACTGTCACCGGAACGGCTCCATCACCGGATGTCTATCAGGCTGCGACCGCTGCAGGCTTGCCGCAGGGCGTGGCTGGCAGCGTTCAGGTCGGCTTGCCGGTAGCCAACCCTTATGTCTGGCAGGCCCAGAAGGCCGGTCAGGCCATCACCCTGACGGGCTTTGTCCCCTCGGCTGACGTCAAGGCGAAAATCGCGGAAGCCGCCAAAGCCGCTGCTCCCAATGCAACGGTCACCGACCAGATGCGCCTCGCAGCAGGCGCTCCTGCCGGTCTCGAGACGATGGCGGCTGCCGCCTTCAGCCATCTCGCGGGCCTGACATCCGGCATCGCGAACCTGACAGGCGTGAATTATTCGCTGACCGGCGTGGCTCCCACCGTTGACGCCTTCAACCGCGTGATGGCGGCTGCCAAGGCGCTCCCTGCCGGTTTCGCTTCGGTGAAGGCCGATGTGACGGCTCCGGCGATTTCGCCCTATGTGTGGTCAGCGGTCCGCAATGGTCCTGCGGTCACATTGTCCGGCTACGTGCCCGATGATGCGACAAAGGCAGCCAATGCTGCAGCGGCCCGCGCAGCCGTGCCGAACGCCATGGTGACTGACCAGCAGAGCATTGGCGCAGGTGCGCCAAACGGTCTTGCCGGAATGGCCGCATATGCCATCAACCAGCTGGGACGGCTGAATAACGGCACCGCCAGCCTTTCCAACACGGCCTACACCATCACGGGGGCGGCGCCTTCCGCCGCTGTCCGCGATGAAACGATTGCCGGCACAACCCGCCTGCCCGCAGGCTACACACTGGCCCGTCAGGAAATCACTGCGCCCGCACCGGCTCCTGTCGCTGCGCCGGTTGTTGTCCCGCCGCCGCCACCTGTCGTGGTCGCACCGCCGCCGCCTCCTCCGGCGCCGGCACAAGTGGTCGTGGCTCCGCCTCCGCCTCCTCCTCCTGCACCTGTGGCGGATACGTGCCAGCAGCAGTTCAATGTGCTTCTCAACGATCCGATCCTGTTCGCCACCAACAGTGACGAAATACAGTCTGTGTCCTATATTCTGCTCGGCCGTCTCGCGGGGGTTGCCAAGACCTGCCCGACACGCATGATCGAAATCGGCGCACACACGGATACGGACGGCTCGCCGGTCTACAATCAGGATCTGTCAGAGCGCCGCGCCAAGTCTGTGGTCGAGTTTCTGGTGCGCGAAGGCGTGGCGGGCATCAACCTCAAGTCCGTGGGCTACGGCGAAACGAAGCCGATCGCACCCAACGATACTCCTGCGAACAAGCAGAAGAATCGCCGCGTCGAATTCACCGTGAAGTAAGAAGAGGGATTTGACCGATGCTTTATCTCCACCAAACCCTCCTCCTCTGGGTCATCGCCGCCGCCGTTCTTGGCCTTGTCGTCGGCTGGCTTTCCTGCCGCCGCGAACCGCGTCTTGAAGGATTCGGCTGGGTTCTCTGGGCCGCCGTCGCGTTTCTTGTCGGCCTGGTCATCCTCGTGCTGATGTGGTTTTCGGGCCGCACCGCGCTATGGTTCGAAACCGGCATGATGCTGTTCTTCTGGTACATGTTCGGCTGCGCCGTGGGCTGCGCGCTGCGCGGCTTCCTGACGCCGCTTCCGCAGACGGGACCGACCGCAACCGCCGTGACCAAGCTGACGACATTCCCCGATGCTGCTCCTGCAGCACCGGCGCCTGCCGCGGCCATGCCGGTCATGGCTGCGCCGGTCGCAACTGGCCCGGCGATGGTCCGCCCCTACCAGTGGCAGGCCGCACGGGATGCCGCGAGCGTCACGCTGACGGGTTATGTCCCGTCGGATGAAACCCGCGGTCGCGTCGTGTCTGCAGCAAGGACCGCTTTGGCCCCGGCCTCGGTCGTTGACAGGCTGCAGCTCGGTGCCGGGGCTCCCGCCGGACTTGAAGGCATGGCCTCCTCCGCCTTCGGTCATTTGTCGAAGCTCGACAAGGGCATCGCCAGCCTAATCGACAACAAGTACACGCTGACCGGAGTGGCTGGCACGCGGCCGAACTACGATGCCGTCATGAGCACCGTAAAGGCGTTGCCGATGGGCTATTCGCTGGCCAAGGTCGATATTGTCGCCCCGCCAGCGCCGCCCAAACCTGTCGCGGTTGCCAAACCTGCGGCGGTTGCCAAGCCTGTTGCTGTGGCCAAGCCAGTTGCTGTGGCCAAGCCAAAGCCTGCGGCTGCACCGGTTGCCGTCAAGGCTCCCGAACCCAAGGCCGCGCCGAAAATCGCGGGTGAGGACAAGGTGCCAGGCAAGCGTCCTGCCGGTCTGGCCGCCCCTCGCGGCGGCAAGGCGGACGATCTCAAGCGTATCCGCGGCATCGGCAACCAGAATGAAGGTCGGCTGCATGGCCTGGGCATCTGGCACTTCGATCAGGTGTCATCGTGGAACGCGCAGGAATCGCTCTGGGTCGGCAGCTATCTTGCCTTCCCAGGCCGTATTGAGCGCGAGGAGTGGATCAAGCAGGCCAAGGTTCTCGCTGCGGGCAAGGAGACCGAGTTCTCCAAACGCGTCGCCAAGGGCATGGTCGCGACATCGAAGGATGACGGCACGCTTGGCAACAAGAACGTGGCGGTCGTGAAGCCGATGCGCGCCGTTGCGGGCAAGGCTCCAGCCAAGGCTGCCAAACCGAAGAAGTAATGCGGAGCGCGGTTGCAAGACCGCATTCCGACAGTCCAGGGGCGCTCTTCGGAGCGCCCTTTTTCTTATGGCTGCGGCCTCAGTTCAATTCCTGGCGATATGGCATCGAAGCGGATGCGCCGGGGCGCGTGACGGCGATGGAAGCAGCGCGGCAGGCAAAAGACAGGGCATCGTGAAAAATCATCCCCTCGGCCAGCGCCGCCGCCAGCGCACCGTTGAAACAATCACCCGCAGCCACCGTGTCCACAGCAGCAACGGGCGGCGCCGCCACATGCCCCTCGCCATGGAGCCCGGCATGAACGACACCGTCGGCACCCAGCTTGACGATGGCGTTGCGTGCGCCCCGCGCCACAAGCCAGCGCGCCGCCGCCAGTGCCGATGCCCTGTCGGTAACGGCAAGACCGGTCAGCAGCGCCGCCTCGGTTTCATTGGGTGTGATGATATCAGCCGCCGTGATCAGTGCAGGATCATACCCCGCAGCAGGCGCCGGATCGCAGATCACAAGCGCTCCCGCAGCGCGCGCGATCTGAATCGCTGCATGAGCGGCTTCAACCGGCGTCTCATTCTGCAAAAGCAGGACATCACAAGGGCTTATGGCCGATGCATGACTCAGAACGACAGCGGCTGAAAGTGCTGCATTCGCGCCTGGAGAGACCGAAATCATGTTCTGGCCATAGCTGCCGATGGTGATCAGCGCGACGCCCGTCGCCGCAGACGGAACGGCCTGAACGCCTCCAAGATTGATTTTCTCGGCCGCCAGCGCCTGCCGCGCAGCATTCCCGAAAGCATCTGCGCCAAGGCTCCCAATCAGCGCAACACCGGCGCCAAGCCGCGCCGCGGCGACAGCCTGATTCGCACCCTTGCCGCCCAGCGATAGTACGGCATCGGTGCCCAGAACGGTTTCACCCGGTCGAGGCAATGCAGCAACGCGCACCGCCACATCCATGTTGATGGAGCCAACAACCGCGACAGAAGCCCGGATCATGATGCAGCAGGTTCAGCCGTCTTCGCGGCGGTGCCCGAGGCCTGATCTATCTTCCATTGCCGGTCCATTGCACGGTAACGGGCGATACCAACGGGCAGGCTGGCCAAATACAGGATGATCAATCCGGCGAGCGTTTCGAAGGTATTGGCCAGCAGCAGCCCCGCGAGTAACACGGCGAAAACGAAAAGCGGGATCACATAGCTGCGGTTGACCGTCTGCCCCAGTTTCTTGGACGAAACCGTTGGGATCGTGCTGATCGTGAAAAACGCGATCAGCAGCGTGAACAGCAAGACAAGCACAGGCCGTCCCGTGAACGTCGGGAACAAATCTGCAAGGCTCAGATACAGCGGCAACAAAACACAGGCGGCACCCATGGGCGCGGGCATGCCCACGAAGAAGCCCTTCTTCCACTCCGGACGGTTCGGATCATCCAGCATCACATTGAAGCGGGCGAGCCGCAGGACCATGGCGATGGCAAAGACGAGGCAAACGATCCAGCCCACCGACTTGAGTTCCTTGAGGATCCAGAAATACAGCACCAGTGCGGGAACACAGCCGAAATTGACAAAATCAGCGAGCGAATCCAACTCCGCCCCGAAGCGCGAGGTGCCTTTCAGATAGCGCGCGAGATTGCCGTCGATGCCATCGAGGAGCGCCGCGAACAGGATGGCGTAGACCGCGGCATCGAAACGCCCCTCGATAGCGAGGCGAATGGCGGTGAGCCCAAGACAGAGCGCGAGAAGCGTGACCAGATTGGGGATCAGCACGCGCAGCGGAATCGGCTGAAACCTACGCTTCTTCGGCTCGTCCGGGTCCGGCTGGAACGGCGGGAACAGCTCTGAGATCGGATCAGTCATGATACAAGTCTAGCCCGCAACGGCACGCCCGTCATCCCACCTTAAAGGTGCGCGCTGTTTCCTTGGAACTGACATCGGCCAGCACGGTTTCACCCGCCAGCGATGTCTGCCCCACGCCAACCAGCGGCTTGACGCCTTCGGGCATGTAGACATCGACGCGCGAGCCGAAACGGATCAGGCCGAAGCGCTCGCCCGACTGGATGGCGACGCCTTCCCGAGCGTTGTCGAACGGCACGATGCGCCGCGCCAGCAGGCCAGCGATCTGCACGATGCCGAAGCGGCCCTTGTCCGCATCGATGACGATGCTGTTGCGCTCGTTGTCTTCACTCGCCTTGTCGAGATCAGCGCTGAGGAACAGGCCCGGCTTGTAGGCCACCTTGCTGATGCGGCCTGAAACAGGCGCGCGGTTCACGTGGCAATCGAATACCGACATGAAGATGGTGACACGCGGCAGCGGCTTGTCGCCAAGTTCCAGCTCGGGCGGCGGCACGAAATAGCCCACCATATCCACCCGTCCGTCAGCGGGCGAGATCACCAGCCCGTCGCGCACCGCAGTGACGCGGGGCGGATCGCGGAAGAAATAGACGCACCACAGCGTCAGGATCCAGCCGATCCAGCCCAGCGGCGACCAGAGCCAGCCCAGCGCCAGGGCCGCCAGAGCGAACAGGGCAATGAACAGATAACCCTCGGGATGGATGGGCACGAGCTGCTTGCGGATCGACGTGACGACGGACATGGGCTGATCTCTTCAATCGTTGAGTTAGGCCGTGAACTCATGAACAGAGGGGTATTTGATGGGCTTGAGAGCCAAAATTGCCTCGCAAGCCCACCGCAGGCGCGGCGAATTCGGGCCAGCTTTCTCCGGCCTCTTCTCGCAAACCGGACGGTTTGCTTCGAAAAGGCCGAAAAAACCTGATCTCCAAATTCACTCGCGTCAAACACCCCTCTGTTTATGAGTTCACAGCCTAGCCTGATAGACGAACAGGCCGCAGCTTGGAAGCCACGGCCTGCCAGAGAATGCAATCAGCGCCAGATGCCGGAGCGAACGCCTCACACGAAGGCGAACCACTCCGCAGAAACCTTCTCGGCCTGGACGCCGAAAAGCGTGATCAGCTGGCCGCCGGCAAATTCGATCTGCGTTGAGTTGCCGTCCTGATAGATCGCGGCGTGCTTGAGCAGTTCATCGAAGCTTCCCGCCAGATCTTTGCCGATGACGAGGAAATCGTCGCCCGCCGTGAAATCCGTGATGAAATCATGGCCGGACTTGCCGTTGAACATGAATTTATCACGTCCCACGCCGCCCGTGATGATGTCGAAGCCCGCTCCGGCGTCAATCGTCTGGTTGCCGGCGCCGCAGATGATCTTGTCGTCGCCGTCCGTGCCCGTGCGGATGTCGCCGCGGCCCTGGGATATGGTCGTCTTGGCCACACCCTCGAACTTGAACATGCC
>CAXTUM010000164.1:0-6250 GCA_964247205.1 uncultured Beijerinckiaceae bacterium | reverse complement strand
CGGCTTTCCCAGTCACGGCGCTCGGCGGATTGGGCCACAAGACGGCAGCCCGGATAGAAGGCGACGGCGGCATTGAAATCGGGCCTTTCATCGCGGGGTTTCTTGTCCCGTCCGACGCTCCACAACACGCTGGATGCGCCGTTGGACCAGCCCAGAAGCGACACGCGCTGCGCCATGACATCGGCGCGCTGCTGAAGCCAGGCTTTCGCGGCGACAGCATCGATGACGCGCTCCTTGCCCGGTCTGACGGTCCGGTCCCTGACGACGCATTGCGAACCAAGGCCGCGCGAGCTGAAGGAGTCAGGGAAAAGCACCATGTAGCCCTGCGCTGCGAGCTGATAGCCCCAATCCTTGTGGCGTCCGCTGATAATGCTGCTGCCGGAGACAAGCCCGCCGCATCCGTGCAGAGCAACCACGGCAGGGAATGGACCAGGTCCCGCAGGCATGAACAGCACGCCATTCAGATTCTGGCCATCCGGAAGCGGAATCGAGACGCGCTCCTGGGCCGCTGCAGGCAGGAGCGAAAACATCAGGCTGAAGAGAACAATGAAAAGCCGCATGCGGCCCTTTCCTATGGCGCTGGTGATGCTTTAGCAGAGAACGGGGAAACAACAAAAGCGTGCATTTTTCAGCTTGCAGTGATAGGTCTTGGGAATGAACAAGCTTGACCGGTCATTTGTTCCGAGCCCCGAGGCCGAGGTTCGCTATTCCCATATGGAGTTCAAGGTCTTGCGCAACGGCAGCCACGTGCGCTGTGCCGTGACAGGTGCGCCGATTCCTCTGGATGACCTGAAATACTGGAGTGTCGAACGCCAGGAAGCCTACGCGACGACTGATGCGGTTTTCAAGCGCTTGCAGGAGCTCAAGGCTCCGAGCGTCTACGGGCGATAGCAGTCCGGACCAGGCTTAGGAGTGCCGGGTCAACGGGATCGAGCGATATCGGCAGGGCCATGATGTCCGTTGCCGGTTCCGGCAGTCGCGCCAGATCCTTTTCCGTCGTCACCAGTTGCCAGCCGTTCTTTTCGGAATCATGCCGCAGCGAGGCCAGTTCCACCGGACTGAACGGATGATGATCGGCGAAAGTGCGGGTTGCGGCGACCTGGACACCGGCGGAACGCAATGTATTGAAGAATTTTTCCGGACGCCCGATTCCCGCAAAGGCCAGCACCGGGCCTCCGCGCAATCGGTCGATTGCGGCCGTATCCGGCGTGATTGTCGTATGAAACAGCGCTTTCCCTGATCGCGTCAGCTCGGACGGGACCGCGGTATGGTCCGCTGGCGCGCCGCTGATCACAAGCAGTGCATCCACATGAATCATCTGCAGGCCGACCGGTGCGCGCAAGGGCCCGGCGGGAACGCAGAAGCCATTGCCGAATCCTGCGCCAGCATCGATGACCGCCAGGACAAGATCCTTGTGCAGCCGGGGATTCTGCAATCCGTCATCGAGCAGAACAAGCGTCGCCCCTTCGGCTTGCGCCAGCTGCGCTCCGGCCAGCCGGTCGCGCGACACGATTGTCGGCACATGCCGCGCCAGCAGCAGCGGCTCGTCGCCGCAATCCGCCGCCGCCATCGCGCCGGACACCACGCGCACTGGCCCTGAAATTTTGCCGCCATAGCCGCGGCTGACCACGAAAGGTGTTTCACCCGCCTCCCGCAACGCCTTTGCCAGCATCAGCACGGCCGGTGTCTTGCCTGCGCCGCCAGCCGTCAGGTTGCCGATGCAGATCACGGGCAGCGCGGCCTTCTTGCCCGGCTTTCCCATGCGCCACGCCGTGGCCAGCCCGTAGATCCATCCCGATGGGCTCAGCAGCCAGGCGATCACGCCCGGTCTGGAAGACCAGAAGGCGGGGGTCTTCATCCGTTCCGCTCCAGCTGGGCCTGCATCACCAGGGGCTCCAGCGCATCGATCGTCCGCTGGTTGGCCCCGGACATTGCCTCGACCTTGGCGCGTGCGGCCTCGGCCATACGGGCCAGAACAGGCGGATCGCGCAACAGGCGCACCATCGCCGCACCCAAAGCCTCGGCATCGGCGATCTGAAAGGCCCCGTGACTGTCCTTCAGCGCGGCGAAAACCTCGGTGAAATTATGGATATGCGGCCCGTGCAGGATCCCGTTGCCAAGCTTGGCGGGTTCTATCGGGTTCTGCCCGCCATGGGTCACCAGCGACCCCCCGAGATACGCCAGCCGGCTCTGGCGGTAGAACAGGCCGAGTTCGCCAATCGTGTCGGCGATATAGATATCGGTATGCGCATCAGGCAGCGTTCCCTCGCTGCGGCGGCAGACCGCAAGCCCTGATCGGAAGATGGATTCGGCGACCACGGCGCCTCTGTCGGGATGGCGTGGAATGAGGATCGTCAGCAAGTCAGGGACACTGGCCTTCGCGAGGGCATGGGCCCGCGCCACCTGCTCTTCCTCACCCGCATGGGTGCTGGCCGCGACGAACACGGTGCGTCCCTTCACGGCCTCCGCAATGATGGCCAGCTTTCCGGGATCAGCGGGCGGCGGCGACACATCGTATTTGATGTTGCCGATGGCCTGTACGCGCGGTGCGCCCAGCGTCCGCAGCCGTTCCGCATCGGCCTCGGTCTGCGCCAGCGCCAGCTCGAACCGTGACAGCATCGACGTGATGAAGGACGGAAACTTGCGCCAGCGCCGGAAGGACCGCTCCGACATCCTGGCGTTGACGATGACGAGATGCGTGCCCCTGTCCTGTGCCGCATGGATCATGTTGGGCCAGAGTTCCGACTCCGCGAACACGCCGATATCGGGCTTCCAGTGATCCAGAAAGCGCTTCACATAGGCCGGAAGATCGAGCGGCATGTACTGGTGGAAGGCGCCCTCCGGCAGGCGGCGGCTCGCCACTTCCGCCGAGGTTACCGTGCCGGACGTCACCAGCACGGGCGCGCCCTTTGATGTGAAATGCTCGGCGATGGGAAGAAGCGAGATCAGTTCGCCCACGCTCGCGCCATGCAGCCAGACCAGCACGCCGTCCGGTCGCGGCAGGCTGGCCACGCCCTTGCGCTCGGGCAGGCGCTCCGCATCTTCCTTGCCGCGTTTGCGGCGCCGCGAAAGCAGCGGCTGCACCGCCGGATAGAGCAGCGCCGAGACGCCGCCATAGAGGCGCACCGAAAACGGGGGACGGACCATCAGGCCGCCTCGTCGTCGGAATCAGTTCCCGAAATTGCTGCTGCCGCCGCCTTTGCCCTGGCTTCCGCCACGACAGTTCGCCCGGCGCCGGGATCGCGGTGCCCGATCAGGCCGTAGGCCCGCTCATGCACGCTATCAAGCCCGTCCTGTACCGCGAGGCGCGCCAGTTCCAGTTCCGCCGCACCGGATTTGCGCGGCACGTGAATCAAATCACCAAAGACAATCGCGCCCTTGCCGAAAGGGAGTCCTATGCTGGTGCAATCCCACGAATTGAAATCCTTCCGCCGCGAAGTCACCACCGCCACCGGCATGATCGCCTTGCCAGACATCTGGGCCAGTGTGACGATGCCCTTGCCCGCGACCCTGGACACTTTCGGTATATCGGCGGTCATGCCAAGCGAAATCCCGTCATTGAGCGTGGTCAGCGCCGCGCGCAAGGCCTGCGCCCCGCCGCGCTTGCGCACCTGGTCCTGCCGCTGCGCGCCTGATCCGCGCACGGTCGTGAATCCCAGCGCCTCCACCGCGACGGCATTGATCTCGCCATCGCCATGGCGGGAGATCATCACGGCGGCGCGGTCCTGCGGCCGCCTGATGAAGGGAATCATGAAATGCTGGCCATGCCACATCGCGATGATGACAGGGGCTTTCGAATAGACGTCCTTCTCGACGTCCGCAGGCTCCACGACAAAGCTGTTGGTGCGCTGCACCAGCCGGAGATAGGCCGCCATGGCCTTTCCCGCACTGCGCAGGACAGGCTTCGAGCGGAGAAGCTTTTTCAGCATCGCGGGCGGTCAGTGCTGGTCGGTTTCAGGATCGAGCAGGCGATGCATGTGCACGATGAAATAGCGCATCTGCGCCTGATCAACGGTCTGCTGGGCTTTTGCTTTCCACGCGCGGCGGGCGCTTTCGTAGTTCGGATACATGCCGACGAGGTCGAGTTTGGAGACATCCTTGAACTCGAGGCTGTCAAGGCTCGTCAGTTCGCCGCCGAAAACGAGGTGCAGGAGCTGCTTGTTCCTGGGTTCTGCGGGAGAGGCTGGCTGGCTCATGGGGCGCTCGGTCGATTGAAATGCGAAGCGCGGTTCCTAGCCCCGCAGCCTCATCTGTGCAACCCGAGCGCATGCGATGCCGCGGTCGCCAGCGCCTGCGGCCCCGCGCAGAGCGTTCCCCGCCTCAGCGAGGGACGGTTGTAGATCAGCGGTTTCTGCTCAAGATCGACAAGAACCCCGTTCGCTTCCCGCAGGATGACATCCGCAGCGGCCACATCCCAGTCATGTGCTCCTGTGGAGGCAATGGCGAGATCGATCTTGCCTTCGGCGGCGAGCGCCAGCCGCAATGCCAGCGACGGTATCTTTGGTCCGTGGCTGAGGGTCACCGCGGCTTCGCGCTCAAGCTGTTCAAGAACCGGCTTGGGGCCGGATGTCAGCGCATCAGCCATCACCTGCCGGCGCGACGCGGTGACAGGTTTTCCGTTGCAGAACGCGCCCCCGCCCAGCATCGCGGTGTAGGTGACCCCCAGCGCCGGAGCATGGATGACCCCGGCGACAGCCGCGCCGTTGACGACCAGCGCCACCGAGACCGACCATTGCAGCTTCCCCGCGATGAAGGCGCGTGTGCCGTCGATCGGGTCAACCACAAAGAGGTGGCTGGCGGACAGCCGCTCCGTGCTGTCGATGGTTTCTTCCGAGACCCAATGGTAGCCCGTTCTGGCGCGCATCAGCGCCGCTTCCAGCACGTCATTGGCCTTGTGGTCCGCCTCGCTGACCGGGGAATTGCCATCCTTGTAGCTGATCTTCGCCGAGGTCTCCTTGCCCTGGTTGAAATAGGGCATGGCGGCGGCTCCGGCTGCCTTTGCGGCAGAGAACAGCAACTCCAGATCGTCGGCGAGGCTGTGCTCCATCAGCGGGTGAATGCCGCCAGAAGCAAGGCTCCTGAACCGATCAGGAAGGATGCAAGCGTCATGAGCATGCCGCCGACGCGGCCGGCGCTGGACCCTGCGCTCTTCGACAGACCGGACGCATGCAGGCCGCGCCCCGCGAGGAACAGCAGCCCCACCGCATGAACCACCCAGATTGAAGCGCCAACCAGCGGCAGCAGGATCAGCAGGGCGAGTGCTGACGGCGCGTTTTCCGTGAAATTGCCATGCACCCTGATCAGCCGCGCCATGGTCTTGTCACCGCCGTCGCCGATGCCGATCAGCTTGCTGCGGCGCTGGTTGATCACCAGAAAGGTCAGCACTATCCCCATCAGGATGATGAGCGCCACATAAAGAGCGCTTGTCTTCAGGGCGCCCACCAGCGCCAGCGCCTTCAGATCATCCATAAGAATAGGCATGGCATTCTCCCTATTGCCGTAACCCGGCATCAATCATGCCAGAGCCTTTTGCCTCTATTCACCGGATGATACCAGTGCTTAACCACCCGGCTTAAGCCTTCCCCCAAGAATCCCGGCCATTCTCGTCCCAAAGGCATGACGACGGAAGATCGTCAGCCCGGAGGTGTCAGACAGGTGGACCAATGACGTCGTGTCAATCGACCGGGACGGGCAGCGCAGACGCGCGGCGCCGCGTGGAACGAACTGAAAGAAGCGTTCCCGCGCCGCAGCAGGTGACATCCGCCTGCCTGCGCGCGGAGGACCGACTGAAACATGTGGAAATCGGTGCGGACCGGATCTGCATCCGCCGCCGCATTGCCGGGCTTGAGACATGGGTGAATGTGCCCACAGCAAGCTATCGCGGTGTCAATCTGCGCGCGCCGACGGAGGGCGGCCTCTTCGAGATCGTGCTGCTGCACATGGATGCAAGCCTCGAAATCGTGCTGACCCGCACCGCCGATGACACCGACGTGATCGCCCTGTGGCGCAGCTATGCCCGCACGCTGGCGCTGCCGCTGCTGGTCGAGGACAATCTTGGCCGCCTCCAGCCGCTGGAGGACCATGCGCGCCTCAACCCTTTTCCGAGGCGGCACGGTTCGCCGCTTAAGAACCGCCGCCCGCGTTTTCTGGCAAGAAGGATAAGTCATTTCCCTCTCTCGCCAGCGGGAGACCGCGCTCCGCATTTGCGGGGCGGATCAGTTGACCATCCCCCGCAAACCTCTTGACCCAT
>CAXTUM010000163.1:0-6251 GCA_964247205.1 uncultured Beijerinckiaceae bacterium | reverse complement strand
CTGGGGCTCGTGGCTGAGATCCGCCAGGTACGGCCTCGCGCATTATTCACCTGGGCCATGCCATGGGGGCCCATTGATCCGGCGGAGGCTCCGGACAAGGCGGGCGGTCCCATCTCGCCGCCATGGCCTGATATCGTGATCGCATCAGGCCGCAGAACAGCGGCCTATCTCAGGCGGATCAAGCAGGCAGCCGGATACAGGACTCTTACTGTCTTTCTCAAGGATCCACGGACTGGAACTGGCTCTGCCGATGTCATCTGGGTGCCGCAGCATGACAAGCTGCGCGGCCCGAATGTGATTGTAACGCTGACCTCGCCCCATCGCATCTCGCCGGAACGGCTGGCGGAAGCGTCGCGCCAGAAACCGTCATGGCTGGCAGAGGACAGGGCCAATATCGGTGTTATCCTTGGCGGTGACAGCCAGCACCACCGTTTTACCCCACAGGATATCGGGCGTCTTGTTGGTGATCTGACCGCGTTGACGCAAGTCAAGGCCAATCTTGTCGTCACGCCTTCGCGCAGAACGCCCGAAACGCTGTCCAGCGCAGTCCGCGATCTTTGCCAAGCGACAGGCGGTTTCTTCTGGGATGGATCAGGCGAAAATCCTTATCTCGCCATCCTCGCCC
Source organism: uncultured Beijerinckiaceae bacterium (assembly GCA_964247205.1). Lineage (GTDB taxonomy): Bacteria > Pseudomonadota > Alphaproteobacteria > Rhizobiales > Beijerinckiaceae > JADCCX01. The sequence continues at coordinate 5,626 of CAXTUM010000163.1, read as the reverse complement.
ATGCCGGTCATCTCGTCGTCACGGCGGACAGCGTGAACATGCTGGGCGAGGCCGCTGCCACGGGCAAGCCGGTTCATCTCTTCACGCCGTCAGGCGGACACACGAAAATATCATCCTTCGTGAGCGGGCTTGAGCAGCACGGAGCTGTGCGTCCGCTGTCCGGCGCCCTTGAAACATGGTCCTATGAGCCACTAGATGCCACTCCAGTCATCGCAACTGCCGTGGCGAAAGCCTATGCCGCGCTGCACCGCCAGAAATCCGGAGAAATCCAGTGACGACCACGACAGAACACCGCAAAGTCATCATCGTGGGTTCAGGCCCCGCTGGTTACACAGCCGCGGTCTATGCCGCGCGCGCCATGCTGAAGCCGATGCTGATCTCGGGTTTCGAACCGGGCGGCCAGCTGATGATCACGACCGATGTCGAGAACTATCCCGGCTTCGCCGCCGCCATCCAGGGGCCGTGGCTGATGGAGCAGATGAAGGCGCAGGCCGAGCATGTCGGCACCGAGATGGTGTCCGATCACATCACGGCGGTTGACCTGAAGCAGCATCCGTTCCGCCTGACCGGAGACACTGGCCAGACCTACACGGCGGATGCGCTGATCATCGCCACAGGGGCCAAGGCGAAGTGGCTGGGCATCCCGTCGGAGGAGAAATTCAAGGGCTTCGGCGTCTCGGCCTGCGCCACCTGCGACGGATTTTTCTACCGCAACAAGGATGTCGCCGTCGTCGGCGGCGGCAACTCGGCGGTCGAGGAAGCGCTCTATCTCGCCAACCTCGCGTCGAGCGTCACCCTCATCCACCGCAGGCGTGAACTGAAGGCAGAGCGCATCCTGCAGGACCGGCTGTTCAAGCATCCGAAGGTGAAAATCATCTGGGACAGTGCGGTGGACGAAATCTGCGGTGAGGACAACCCGCTGGGTGTGACGCATCTCAGGGTCAAGAACGTCGTCACGGGCGGTGTGAGTGACCTCAAGGTCCATGGCCTGTTTGTCGCCATCGGGCATGTGCCTGCATCGGACCTGTTCAAGGGGCAGGTCGATATGCGCCCCAACGGCTATATCCAGACTGCTTCCAACTCGACAGCCACCAACATCGAGGGCGTCTATGCGGCGGGCGATGTGGCAGATGATGTCTATCGGCAGGCCGTGACTGCTGCTGGCCTCGGCTGCATGGCGGCGCTCGAAGCCGAGCGCTGGCTGCATGCGCAGGAGAGCCTGAAGCAGGCGGCGGAATGATCTCGCGCCGCTTTGTCCTGGCTGGCTCCGGTGCGCTTGCCGTCACCGGCCTAACACAGAAAGCCTCTGCACGCGTGCTGCGTCTGCCATCGGAGCTGGCCAGCGAGGTACTCACCCTGCCGGGCCGGATCATCCTCGGCAATCCGCGCGGCGATGCCACGATGATCGAGTTTTTCGATTACAACTGCCCCTATTGCAAACGCACCTCACAGGAAATCAAACCGCTGCTGGGTGCCGACAAAGGCCTTCGCTACGTGCTGATCAACTATGCCATTCTCGGCGAAGCCTCGATCGAGGCGTCGCGCGTGGCGCTGGCGCACTCCATGCAGAAGACACAGGGGGGCTATCTCGCCCTGCACGAAGCCTTGTTCAAGCTGCGCGGCCGCGTCGATGCAGGCCGCGCCGTTACAACAGCTGTTGAACTGGGAGCGACCCGCGACAAGCTCATAACGGATGCCGACAGCGACAAGGTAACCAACGCGCTCGTACTGGCCTCGCGTCTCGGCGAAAATCTCGGCCTTACGGCGACACCTTCCTTCGTGGCTGGACGCGAAGCCGTGGTGGGATATGTGGATCTGGCGGGCAAGCAGAAGGCGCTGGCCAATCTCCGGCGCTGCGAAGCGCTTGCTTGCTGAGGGATGGGGATCAGCTGGCAGAGAGAAAGGCGAGACCGCCCGGGGGAGGGGCGGCCTCGACAAGTCAGCGGTCGAACGGGGGAGGTCCGCCCGCTTGGGGAAGGAAGATCCATTCGGACCTTCAGGGAAATCTTACGCCGAAACACAGCCGAAAGATCAGAGCGTAAGAATGCGCACCGGCAAATGCTTATTCGATGAAATGACGCAGACTGGCCACGCTGTCATGCCTGAAATACTGAATGGAAAATCTCAAGTTTCCGAATATTCAGATCACATTCCGCTCCAGAAGCGGGCGGTTTCCAGCCAATCTCTCGCAGCCGAGCGGGACAAGATCAAGACTGCGATATCCGCCGTGAAGCACCAATTCAGCCAGTCCGCGCCCAACCGCTGGTGACTGCTGCAATCCATGCCCCGAGAAGCCAGCCGCGAGATAGCCGTTCTCGAGACCAGGAATCCTGCCCAGCAGCGCGTTATGATCCAGCAGGCACATATCGTAATGGCCGGCCCAGGCGCGTCCAGGACGGATCGCCTCGAAGGCGGGAACCCGCGCCGCGAGCGCAGGCCAGATGATCTCTTCGAAGATCGGCCAGTCGATATCGAAATCCCGACCCTGATCCTCCCCGTCCAGATCATCAGGCGAGAACCCGGCGATGTAGTCGCGCCCTTCCGGGCGCACCCAGACACCTGACGTGTCGATCAGCAGCGGGAAATGCGTCAGGTCTGTCTGGCAGCTGAAGGGGAACACGCAGCGCTTCTTGGCATAGACCGGAATCAGAAACCCCATGCGTTCCGAAAGGACCCGCGCGCCGGAGGCGCCAGCCGTATTGATGAATGCACCACAGCCGATCCCTGTGCCATCATCCAGTCTTGCCGCCTCGATCCGACTGCCAGACCGCAACACATCCACCACTTTTGCCTGCCGGTAGGTCACGCCAAGCGACCGCGCCTTCTTCCGAAACGCCTGGCACAGGCCATAGCCGTCGAACCAGCCTTCGCCTGTCCGGCCCCAGCTTCCCGCCGCGAGATCATCGGTGGCGAGCCAAGGAAAGGCCTCTTTGAGCCCATCCCGGTCATAAAGCACGATATCCGCCCCCCGGCTGTTTTGCAGCGCATTGATCTCCCCGAGCAGCGCGGCCCCCTCGCCGGTCGCCAGATAGAGATAACCGCCTTCTTTCAGGCCGATGTCTACAGGCTCATCATCGACCGACAGATGCTGATGGATGCTCCGCAAAAAATCGATGCCGTGCAGTGAGATATCGATGTTCACGGGCTGCGAGAACTGCTGCCGGATCGAGCCCGCCGAAAGGGCAGAAGCGGAGCGCTGGTAGGTTGGGTCCGGCTCAACCACGAGCACCTTCAGCCGTCCGCCAGATTGCAGCGCCAGTTGATACGCCGTGGACGAGCCCATCACCGCTCCGCCCGCAATCACCACATCGAAATGCTCTGTCATGTCCCGCTGTAAGACAGTGCGCTCCACACGAAAAGTGCGGAATTCTGACAGGACCAATCAGAATTTGCGATTGGCTGGCACACGGGAAAGGCGCTATTCCGCTGTCATGACCAAAGCGCCACGCAGCAAACCCTTCTCCGCGACAGCCAAAGAGGCTGCCGCCATCCTCAAACGTCTCGGTGTCCCCAAAACCGCTTTCGTCAAGGAAGGCGGCATCGCGGCGCGCTCCCCTGTTACGGGCGAAACCATGGCGCGTGTCCGCACCGTGTCGAAGGACGAAACCGCCGCCATCATCAGCACGGCGCAAGACGCATTCCTCGCGTGGAGGCAGGTGCCCGCTCCGCACCGCGGTGAACTGGTGCGGCTGCTGGGCGAGGAGTTGCGCGCCGCCAAGGCGGATCTGGGCCGTCTGGTCACGCTTGAGGCTGGCAAGATCACCACCGAAGGGCTCGGCGAGGTGCAGGAAATGATCGACATCTGCGATTTCGCGGTCGGCCTGTCGCGCCAGCTCCACGGCCTCACCATCGCCACCGAGCGCCCGCTGCACCGCATGATGGAGACATGGCACCCGCTGGGCGTTTGTGGCGTGATCACGGCCTTCAATTTCCCCGTCGCGGTCTGGGCCTGGAATGCAGCGCTGGCGCTGGTCTGCGGCGACCCCGTGGTTTGGAAGCCATCGGAGAAAACTCCGCTGACCGCGCTCGCTGTGCAGGCCATCTTCGAGCGTGCCGCCAAGCGCTTCGGCGATGCACCCAAGGGCCTGTCGCAACTGCTGATGGGCGGCGCGGACATCGGCGCGGCGCTTGTCGACGACAAGCGCATTGCCATCCTCTCAGCCACCGGCTCCACGGCGATGGGCCGCAAGGTCGGGCCAAAACTGGCCGAGCGCTTTGCCCGCGCCATCCTGGAGCTTGGCGGCAACAACGCCGCCATTGTCTGCCCAAGCGCTGATCTCGATCAGGCGCTGCGCGGCATCGCCTTTGCCGCCATGGGAACGGCGGGCCAGCGCTGCACCACGCTGCGGCGGTTGTTCGTGCACGCCGACATCTACGACACGCTCGTGCGGAAGCTGCGCAAAGCCTATGCCTCCGTGACCATCGGCGATCCCCGCGCGGCCACCACGCTCATCGGCCCGCTGATCGACAAGCAGGCCTTCGAGGGCATGCAGAAAGCCCTGTTCGACGCCAGGCGGCTGGGCGGTCAAGTTACCGGCGGCGCGCGCGTGCTGGACAAGGCCAATCCGGATGCTTTCTACGCCGAGCCTGCATTGGTCGAGATGCCCAAGCACGACGGCCCGGTGCTGCAAGAGACCTTCGCGCCCATCCTCTATGTGATGCGCTACAAGACCATCGAGGATGCCATCGCCATGCAGAACGCGGTGGCTGCCGGCCTTTCCTCCTCCATCTTCACCCGCGATGTCCGCGAGGCGGAGCTGTTCATGTCGTCCACGGGCTCGGACTGCGGCATCGCCAATGTCAATATCGGCCCTTCGGGCGCTGAAATCGGCGGAGCCTTCGGCGGCGAAAAGGAAACCGGCGGCGGGCGCGAGGCGGGGTCCGACAGCTGGAAGGCCTACATGCGCCGGGCAACGAACACGGTGAATTATGGCGCGGCGCTGCCCCTGGCGCAGGGTGTTACATTTGATGTGGGCTAAGGCTGGCGCTTCCCGCTGAGCACTTCTGACTGGATATGAACCGCAACACGGTTTCGATCACGCTGGCACGCCTGCTGGCGCGCACTTCCGTATTACCCATATCATGCCCGAACACCTGCTGAATGCTGGCACGGTTGGAGACATTGTAAAAGCTAAGGGCGCTGATAGTCAGGTGGATGTCGACAGGATCGATTCCATCTCGAAACACGCCATCCGCAACGCCGCGCGCATACAGATCGCGGACCATATCCATGGCGGACAGGTTCAGGTTGGCAATCTTGGCGGACAGCTTCAGATGCCGGGCATGATGGATGTTCTCGACCATGACGAGACGGACAAAATCCGGATGATCGGCGTGATAGTCGAACGTGAAGCCGACCAGTGTTTTCAGTGCCTCGACAGGCGGCACTGCGGCCAGGTCCAGTGTGCGTTCGATCGCCCGGATACGGGCATAGGCTTCCTCAAGGACGGCTATATACAGCCCCTGCTTGTCCTTGAAATAATAGAAGATCATGCGCTTCGCAGTGGCAACGCGCGCAGCAATCTCATCAATGCGTGCGCCGCTCAGGCCCTTCTCGGCGAATTCGATGCGGGCTGCGGCCAGAATACTGCGCTGAACGCCTTCGGGATTCTGCGTCCAGGAGAGG
>CAXTUM010000162.1:0-6274 GCA_964247205.1 uncultured Beijerinckiaceae bacterium | reverse complement strand
GGATCATTTTCATGACCCCCAACCTTGCGCATCCGCCCGCCGCTGTCTAGGTCGCACGCTTCCAGCGATAGATGCGGAGCGGTGGCCGAGTGGTCGAAGGCGCTCGCCTGGAAAGTGAGTATGGGTCAAAAGCCCATCGAGGGTTCGAATCCCTCCCGCTCCGCCAGTTCGGAACAGAAATGGGCACCAAGCTCCCTTGGGTCCCTGTTCCGGCATTTCCGCCGATTGCGGCGAGGGTTTGCAGCAGGCTGCTCTTGGATCCCATGATTCTGACCTCGCCTTCGCGTACCTCGACGCGCTGGGCGAGTGCGCGCAGGTGGTCGCGGCGATAGCCTCCACCCTCCAGGCGCATGCGCTGGCGGGCAGTCTGGGCGAAGGCTTCCAGCATTTCGGGCGTGATGCTGCGGTTGGTCGCGCTCTTGAGCAGCGCGCTGGCGCGGTCCGCATCGGTCCGGGCCTGATCGCGGGTGGCCTTGAGCGTGGCAATGCGCTCCTTGAGGTCTGAATCATCTAGGTCGGCAACTCCGGTTTCAATGGCATCGTAAAGACGCTTGAGCCGCTGATCCGCCTCAGTGGCGCGCTTGTTGAGTTCAGCGATATGCGTCCGCCGTTCAGCGCTTCTGGCCTGCCTGCGGTCGAGAACGGTCGCCAGGATGGTTTCCAGCCTCTCTGGAGCGAGGAGACGCTTCTCAAGGTGATCGACCACCAGATCATCGAGCTTGGCCATCGGCACAGTCATGCCGGAACAGGCGGTTGCGCCCTGCCGGGCCTTCATCGAGCAGGTGTAATAGCGATAGCGCCCACCCTTGCCGGTGCGGATGGTCATTGCGCCGCCGCATTTGGCGCAATGGATCAGGCCGGTCAGCATGGTGGGGCCGCTGACAACGCGCGCAGGTGTCACCTTGGGGTTACGCGCCTTGAGCAGTTTCTGCACCGCATCGAACTGCATCTGGTCAATGATGGATGGCACCGGAACCATCACCACCTCGTCAGCCGGTTTCAACTGCTTGGTTTTGCCGCGCTTGTTGAACTCATGCTCGCCCATATAGGTGCGGCGGGTCAGGATGCGGTGGACCTGGCCGATGCCCCAGCGTCCGCCGTCGCGCGTGCGGATGCCGTTGCGGTTTAGATGATCGGCTATGGATTTGACACCCATCTGCCCCTTCTCGCCATCACCTTGCAATGCGAGGCGGTAAATCAGGCGGATGGTATCGGCATGAAGTGGATCGATCTCCAGCTTCTTCTTAACCTTAGCCCCGCGCTGCTCGGCAGCAACCACGCGGTAGCCGATTGGCGGCAGCGAACCGTTCCAGAACCCCTGCCGCGCATTCTCCTTGAGCGCGCGGATGACGTGCTTGGCGTTTTCCTTGGACTGATATTCATCAAACAGCGCCATGATCTGCCGCATCATGACGTGCATGGGATCATCGCCCATTTCCTGGGTGATGGAGACAAGTCGGACACCATTCTTGGCGAGCTTGCGGACGTAGAACTCCAGTTCGAAATGATCGCGAAAGAAGCGACTGAACGAATGGACAACGACAACGTCGAACGGCGCAGGCTTGGATGTGCCCGCTTCGATCATCCGCTGGAACTCCGGTCTGCGGTCGTTTGTGGCTGACGCGCCGGGTTCAACGAAGGTCTCGGCCAGGTGATAGCCCCGCGTCAGGCAATAGGCCTCGCCCTGCTGCTTCTGGTCAGGGATGGATACATCATGCTCCGCCTGCCGTGCTGTCGAGACGCGCAGATACAAGGCTGCGCGGGTCGCGATTGTGGATGGGCTGGCGGTCATGATCCTTCTCCTGCGGGGGTAGCCAAATCATACCCCAGTCAGATTCCCGAACCAACAGGATATGACCCGGTCAGGCACAATCTCGCAGCAGCTCATCGAACAGGTCGCCGAACCAGCGTTCGAACAACGCTACCTCGTCTGATGTGACCGGCACAGGGTCAGGCCAGTCATCGGTGACAGTCCAGATCGAGAGATCATAGCGCGGCGGGCGACCAGTATAGGGCCATGGATAGCCAAGCAGCAGTTCGAGTTGCTGCGATGCGCTGAGCGCGTCCTGTGGCCGGGGCTTTGCCATGCCCGCAATGTCGCAGAATCGCGTAATTCCCGACATCGCCGCTTCTGCGACCCACTACACTCCGTAGCCAAACGTAGACAAACAGGTTGCCGGGAAGCGTGAGAAACTGGGGAAAGCTCGCGGCGGAACGGCTGGAGGTGCACAAATCAAAGGATTTTGGAGGGCGAGATAAAAGGAGTGCCAGCGCCCATGGTTGAAGTGACTGAGAAGATTGAGGAAACTTGTATGGCACCGGAATGCCGGTGCCATACGGACGCGCTAAATCTGGCGGAAATCCAGCGCTGCACTGTCTGGCACCACTGCAATCCCTTCTTGCGCGGCTCACAGGGGCCGCACTCGCTCCACTCGAACTTTCGGAGGCTGCTGCCCGCCGGGTGACAAGCCGACGGCAGGAAGCCGCCCCCCTTTCCGGCCAGCCTCAAAACATACGTTCAATCCGCAAAAACAGAAGGTGCCATACGCTCCCGGCGCAGAAAACTGCCAGAAACTGACAACCCGTATGGCACTGCCCGCCCGGTGCCATACGAAATTCCGCAATTGAACCAACCACATAAGGGCCAGGTGCTGGCACTCCTTTTATCTTGCCCTCCATTTTCCCTCAAATTTTCCGACGAAATAGCCGCATTGTTAAAAGGGAAATCAACCGCCTTATTCTTAGCAGCGGGCAAGCCGGGCGCGGATCAGGGCGACATCGTTGCCGAGGTCAAAAGCGCTGACCCGGTTTTCCCGCGCCAGCCGGGTCCAGATTGCATCTGCCTCGCGGAAGCGCTCGCATGCTTTGGCCGGGTTGCCGGTATCCCGGTAGAGCTCGCCAGAAGGTCTGAGCCCTCCCGGCAGAGCGCGCAGCACTTGATAGTTGTTGGGTTGCAACCGGGCATTTTCGCGATACCCGGCAATGGCCAGATCATTCTGACGATAGGCATCAGCGATACGACCGATGTTCTGCAACTCATAGCTGTATTCCTCACGCACAATGTTTTCCATGCGGCGGGCGCTGGCACTGTCGTCAAAGCGGCGCAGGCGCTCGATTTCGACCAAGCCGGCTTCGGACATTGCCACGCCCTCTGCCTTGCGCCCCAATCCGAACAGCGAACTGGCCACGGTGAATGTCGTGTAGGCGCGGCGCTTGAGCACTCGAACGTCGGAGCCAAGTGCCGGATCGTCGAGCGCTGATTTGCCTGCCTCATACCATGGCAGCGCCCCGGTCTCATCGCCGCCGTACCATGTCGCATCCCCGATAAGCGTATTGGCCTGTTCGCGGGCGAGTGCGATGTCAGCCGTTTCGCGAAGTGAATGCCCGGCCATACCGTCAAGAATGGTCAGCGCTGCCTTTGAAAGCGTGATGGTCTGCTCATATTGCGCTTCGGTGCTGTAGCTGTCGGCCCTCAGCAGATGCGCGCGAACGTCAAGCAGCCGGGCAGCGAAGTTATCTGGATCTTGGGCCAGAACGGGCTTCAGCAGAGCATCGATCTCGTTCAGCACGGTCAATGCGCGTGCCTGATCGATCTTCGCTTCGCCCGCAAACAGCGCACGAGCATAGAGCGGTTGCGCCAAGGATAGTCGAAGGTCGGAGCGATCCGGCATCTTCGCCCGCAACATCAGCAACGATTGTTCCGCCCGTGCCAGCACTGCATCACCGGTCGCCGGATCCATCACATCGCGCAGATCCTCAGCCGCGAGGATTTCGCCGACCCGGGCATAGGCATTGGCGGTTTCGATTTGCAGATCGATCGGCGCGCCGGGAACCTAGCTTGTGGGTTCCGACCATGTTTCACCGGATGTTGCAACTGCCCGAAACAGACCGGATCGGCGCGAATTTGTCGGCGCACATCCACGCAATCCACGGTGCGGCGCCTTGCCCGGTTCACGTCAAACGCCAGATGATTGAATGGTGGGGACCGATCCTCGACGAATATTATTCGGGCAGCGAAGGGATCGGATCAACCAATATCACGTCACCGGAATGGCTGGCACATCCAGGGTCAGTCGGAAGGCCACTCGATTGCAAAGTCCACATCTTGGATAGCGACGGCAACGAGCTTGATGCTGGCAAGATTGGAGACATTTATTTCGAGTCTTCCAATGTTTTTGAATATTGGAAGGGCTCGGAAAAAACCAAAAGTGTCACCAGCCGACAAGGGTGGAGGACTTTCGGTGACATCGGCTATGTCGATGCTGATGGTTACCTCTATCTGACAGATCGAAAGCATTTCACCATCATTTCAGGCGGCGTAAACATCTATCCACAAGAGGTTGAGTCCGCACTTCTCGAGCATCCCGAAATCAAAGACGCAGCAGTGATCGGCGTTCCCAACGATGAGTTCGGACAAGTCGCGATTGCCGTTGTCCAACTGGTGGATGCCGCTGAGCCAACCGAAGCCATGGAAGCGGCCCTTCGGAGTTTTGTTCGAGATCGCCTTGGTCCGGTCAAGACCCCCAAGGCGATCAAGTTCGAGCAGGACTTCCCGCGTCATGCCACCGGTAAACTCTACAAGCAGGTGCTGGTTGAGAAATATGCACGCACGCAGGCCATGCTGCCCGCAAGCCGATGTTGCTGCTCGGTCATCTGGATGTTGTGGCTGCACGTCGCGAAGATTGGCAGCGCGATCCCTTCGCTTTTGAAGAACGCGACGGCTACTTTTACGGCCGCGGCACACTCGACATGAAAAGCGGCGTTACCGCCATCACAACGGCTCTGCTCCGCCTGAAATCAGAGAGGTTCGAGCCGAAACGTGACATCGTCGTGCTTTTCACTGGCGATGAAGAAATTGGTGCGGGCGGTTCACGGCTTGCCGCGTCGACATGGCTGTCGGGGCTCGATCCCGAATTCGCGCTCAATGCGGACATGGGTGGTGGTCAATTCGACAATGCTGGAAGGTCGCTCGGTTTTCGAATTCAGACGTCTGAAAAGCTGTTCCAGAACTATACCTTCACCGTACGAAATCCCGGCGGACATAGCTCACGTCCTCGTGCGGACAACGCCATTTATGATCTTGGCGACGCGCTCGCGCGAGTAAGAGCACATCGCTTCGCGCCGATGCTCAACGACACAACCCGCGCCTATTTCTCGGCGCGGCAACGACAGGAAAGCGGTACGTTGGGCGATGCTATGCGCAGCTTTCTGGCGAACCCTCAAAATGGTGCCGCCGCCGATCAAATCGAGGCCAACCCCGCTGAAATCGGTATGACCAGAACCACCTGCGTGGTCACCAGAATGTCTGCGGACGGGGCGAACAATGCCTTGCCGCAGATGGCCCAAGCAACCGTAAACTGCCGAATCATGCCGGAAAGTTCGTCGGATGCTGTGCTGACGGAACTGCGCGCAGTCGTAGGCCCAAGTGTAACGGTGACCGCTATGTATCCACCCTACGCCGCCAATACATCGCCCGAACACAGGGCTGTTTTCCAAGCCTACGCGCATGCTGTGCACAATCGACACCCGGGCGAAGCGATCTTTCCCTATATGTCACCAGGTGCAACCGATGGAACGGCATTTCGAGCGGCAGGCATCCCGGTTTATGGCGTGGACGGCACTTGGATCGTCACCCCCGACGATGAACGGGCGCACGGCATTGACGAGCGGCTTCCTGTTAGCGCTTTCTACGAAGACCTCGATCATTGGTACGACATGATCAAGGAACTGGCGCGGTAGCACTCGGTGCGCTGCCACATCGCAGCCAACACCGCGCTTGCGACCAAAGCAAAGTCAGTTCATAATCAGAACTCAATAGAGGTTTTTGAGCCAGCCAGAAGAGGAACAAACATGCAGACGCGCATCACCGAACTGTTCGAAATCGAGCATCCGATCATCCAGGGCGGGATGCACATGGTCGGTTATGCCGAGCTGGCGGCAGCTGTTTCGAATGCTGGCGGGCTCGGAATTATCACTGGCTTGTCCCAGCCCAATGCCGAAGCGTTGGCGGCTGAAATTCGCCGTTGCCGCGAGATGACCGACAAACCGTTCGGGGTGAATCTGACCTTCCTTCCGATTGTCAACGAGCCGGATTATCCCGGCTATGTGAAGGCGATTATCGAAGGTGGCGTGAAGGTTGTCGAAACCGCAGGCAACAATCCGCAGAAATGGCTGCCCGCGCTTCAAGAGGCGGGCATTAAGGTTATCCATAAATGCACATCTGTGCGCCATTCGCTGAAGGCCGAGGCAATTGGCTGTGACGCCGTCAGTGTCG
>CAXTUM010000161.1:0-6283 GCA_964247205.1 uncultured Beijerinckiaceae bacterium | reverse complement strand
CAGCCCTGGTCTCGCTCTCCAGCTTGTTGACCAGATCGACCACATTGAAGAAGCGTCCGCGCAATCCGGCTCTGATGCAGGATCGGGCGATGGCAATGGCCAGATGGGTCTTGCCCGTGCCTGTGCCGCCGATCAGCACGGCATTGCGCTGGTTGGCGATGAAGGCGCCATTGGCCAGATCCCTGACCAGAGTCTCGTTGATGGGGGTGCCGTCGAAGCTGAACTCCTCGATATCCTTGGCCAGTGGCAGCTTGGCGATCTTGAACTGGTAGCGGATGGAGCGCGCCTGCTTCTCGGCGATCTCTGCCTTGAGCAGCTCACCCACAATACGGGGCGGTTCATGCAGGCGCTTGATGCCCTAGGCCATGACCTCATCATAGGCTTGGCGCATGCCATAGAGCTTCAGTTCTTCCATCAGGTCGAAGACGTGGGCACGTTCCATCAGTTGATGCTCCTCAGGCTGTCATAGCGGGCACAATCGGCGATCGGCACGTGGCGCAGCTTCAGCGCATCAGGGGCCATGATGGTGATGGCAGGGGCTGGATCACGCCTGCGGGTCAGGATGTTGAGGATCACGTCGGCGGAGTGAGCGCCCTGTTCGAGCGCCTCATTGCAGGCGGCTTCAACGGCAACCAGTCCGTCCGTCAGACCAGCGGAGAGGATATCGACCATCTGGCGGTCGCCGTCATCGCTGCCGCGCAGCTTGCGGCGGAAAGGCGGGAGGCCGGTTGGCGCGACGCGTTCCGAAAGGAACCGAAACGGCGGAACCGTGATCGAGCAATACGATGATGTGAACTGCGCGAATGACATCGATCTACAGGTCACCAGAAACACAACAGCAGGGAGCCGCGATGTCCCATTTGATATTGAATGGCGATCCAGCCCAGCCGGGCGAACAACCAATCCCGGTGCCAGCACCGATGGAAATTCCGGCAGCCGAGCCTGAACGTCGTGATCCGCCACCTCAGGAAAGGCAGCCTGCGCCGCCAGTCGAATATCCCCAGCAGACGCCAGAACCAACGACAGAGCCGCCGCCGTGGGCCTAGCCGGGCGAAGCAAAAGGCATCTTCGTCATGCAGTATTCATATCCACTGCGACCGAATTGCAGTCAGGCCTGAATCGGCCTGAGGTGACTGGCGATCTCGTGGTTGGGTACTTTCGTGAGGTCGTGAGCGAATTCCGCGACGACTGTCGCGCGCACCTTGTCGGATATCGCCTTTCGCAAATCGCCCAAGGTCGCAGGCGGCGCCGCGATGATGAGGCGGTGGTGGGCGCCAGCTTGAAGCTGATCTGCCAGGACATCCGCAAGGTGGTTGGCAAACCTCGTTTTGTGCTGCCGATGGGGATCAGTTTGAGGTTCCAGAGCGGAACGTCCTGCCCCGGCTGAACTGAAGCTTCGGCCCTGACGATCCGTCACAAGATCATGCGTGGCCGAATGGTCACCGTGAAAAACAAGGCCATCGACAGCCATCCAGTCGTTCTGGGCCTCACCGTGACCAGGTGTCCCGTGGTGCGTGTCTCCGTGAATAGGGCCGTTGTTTTCAAGTATGCGCGCACGTGCGCCATCGGCAATCAATGCCCAGGTTCTGAGTGGCTTCATGAGAACTCCTGATTGTTGCAACGAAATCCGCCGAACACCCGAGAGGCAGTCGGCGGAAGATGCTTCAGACTGGCAAATCAGCTGACGCGGATACCGGTCACGGCGCCGGGCGGCAGGGAGAACATTCCGGTTTCGCAGCGACCGCGACTTTCGCTGCGCCTTTGATAATCATGATGGCTTCCGCAAGCCGTCAGAGTATCTCGAACATCACCTCGTTGCGGCGCAGGAACGGGAGTGTCCACGGCGGGTCGTAGAACGCGAGCGTGGCTTGGTCTGATATCCTCAGTTTGTGCTGTGTCGCAAACCTCTGCAGTTCCTCGGTTTTTGACCTGATCGTATCGTCCGACGCCAATCCGGAAAAACGCAAGGCGAGCTTCTGGATCGCCGGGACCGATAGCAGCTTGATGCGCGTGTCGTTGGGGGCTGGCAGCGTTTCCATTGTCCAGTTTCCTGGCATCGTGAAGCGGACCAACCACTGACCTCCAGAGGACTTCTGTGTCACGGGCGCTGTCATCTCGATTGTCTGAGCTGACTTCTGCTGGACCGGGGCCGTCATGGCAATCTTGGCGTTTGGCTGGTTCGCTCCGAAAATGTAAGCCGCCAGAAGGCGGAAGCCTTCATTGATCGCGGCCTTGCGTTCGCCTGCGACCTGGACTTCGGCGACAATCGTTGGCCCATACTCACGGATCTCGACTGGACCTTCGATGGCGACGGCAACGTAACGAGGCTGTTCGACGCGGCTCATCAAAGGTCCTATCAGCACTGCGGAAACGATCACGATCAGGGAGACACCTGCGAGCAGCGTGTAGAGCTTGCCGCGCATCATGCGTCGACCTCCGCCATGACGTGGTAGTCGGTGTATCCCTCAGCACCTCCGCCATAGAGTGTGGCATTGATCAGCGCATCGAGGGGGGCATTCAACTTCAGCCGCTCAACAAGATCAGGGTTGGCGATGAATGGTCTCCCGAACGCGATGAGGTCAGCCGCGCCGCTATCGATCGCTTCCAGAGCCATGTCACGGGTGTATCCGTTGTTGGCGATGTAAGCGCCCGAAAATGACTTGCGCAAGGCGCGGTAGTCGAAGGGAGCAACATCACGTGAACCACCCGTCGCACCTTCGACGACGTGAATGTAGGCAAGGCCGCGACGCGAGAGTTCCGAGACAAGGTAGCCGAAGACCAGCGCTGGATCGCTGGTGACCGCATCATTGGCGGGGCTGACTGGTGACAAACGGATGCCGATGCGATTTTTCGGGAAGACCTTGAGGATGGCATCGGCAACCTCAAGACCGAACCGCGCGCGGTTCTCAACCGAACCGCCATACTGGTCCGTGCGGTGGTTGGCACCATCCTTCAGGAACTGGTCAATCAGATAGCCGTTGGCGCCATGGATCTCGATGCCGTCGAAGCCTGCCCTTCTGGCATTGATGGCAGCTTGTGCGTAGTCCGCCATGATCGCAGGTATCTCGCTGGCTTCGAGCGCGCGCGGCATCGAGACATCGACAAAGCCGGCTTCCGTATAGGTCTTGGTTTTTGCCCTGATTGCGGAGGGTGCAACCGGCAGTGCTCCATCGGCTTGCAGGGTCACATGCGAGATGCGTCCCACATGCCAGAGTTGCACGAAGATGCGCCCGTTGGCAGCATCCACCCGATCGGTCACGATCTTCCAGCGATCGGTCTGCGCCGGGGTGTAGAGGCCCGGTGTCCAGGCATATCCCTGCCCCTGACGCGATATCTGGGTCGCTTCCGAAATGATGAGCCCGGCGCTGGCGCGTTGTGCGTAATAAAGCGCGTTGAGATCGTTGGGAGCATCGGTTCCATGCGTTGCGCGATTGCGCGTCAGCGGCGCCATGACAACGCGATTGGGCAGGATCAGATCACCAAGGGTGAAGGGTTCAAAGAGCTTGCTGCTTTCAGATGTCATGAAGATTGGCTCCTTGAGTGGCGCAGTGCATCGTGATTTTGGCCGCATCCCTGGAAGATGCGGCCACAGACGTTCCCTTGAGGCCCAAGCAGCGGATTTTAACGGCGTGTGCTCACAAGCGACAACTGCGCGACACCGGCCGCCAGATTGAGGCCAAGCTGCCCTTCAACCGAGACCGGTTGCAGGCTGTAGGCCCGCCCGGAGCCGCCCACGAGGGCATTTACCCCCAGTCCGATTCCAGCCGTGGCTTCGGCAGTGGCGCCAACGTATTCACCGGCCAGAGCATCCCGTGCGGGCTTGCGCACTTCTGCTATCACACCCCAGACCAATGTGCCGCGCGTTGTCGCACCAATATCAATGCCGTACCGGCGGATAGTGCCGCGATAGGCTTCCCGCAGACCGCCCGATGGTTGAAATACGCAATCCATATCGCGGCTGGATGTGATGACCAGGCCAAGTCCGGCTGAAACATTGCAGCGTAGGGTGCCGATCTTCACCGCGTTTTGCGCCTGACTAAAGGAAGGAAACATGGCGGCCGAGCAGGCAACGGCCAAGGCAAGCAGTGTCGATTTCATCTTCATGTCAGTTCTCCGGTTGCAGAAAGATCAACGTCTCCCGCCATGTGATAGTTCCGCTCAGGGCAAACACTTGCTGACCCGATCAGAACGCGAAAGGACGTCCGGGCTTTTCCGCCAGGACCTCAAGTCGGGAGAAAAAGCCCTTCAGGCATCAAACCTCGGAGCCTCGGGATGCAGGACGTCATGTCCCGGTGCACAGTTTTATCGCATATGCCGGAATGCCATAGCGCATCATACCGCCCGCCTGCGGGCCTGCTTCGTGGATCTCCACGGCGTGACCGAGCCGGCACAGATGATAGGCGGCGGACAAACCGCTCGGCCCCGATCCTATGACAAGGACCCGCTTGTCACTGGGTGCTGCTACCGAAACCGTCCATCCCTGCTCGCTCGCCAGATCGCCAAGATAGCGCTCGACCGCATGAATGCTGACTGCGCTGTCGAGGTCACTCCGGTTGCAGCTTGTTTCGCAAGGGTGATAGCAAACGCGGCCGTGAACCGCCGGAAGCGGATTCTCTTCGACCAGCTTCAACCATGCCTTCTGAAACCGGCCAGCCTGCGCATGCGCCAGCCAGGCCTGAATGTCCTCGCCGGCCGGGCAGGCATTGTTGCAGGGCGGCAGCAAGCTGACATAGTCAGGTCGGTGTGACCGGACGGGACCTGCACCCTTGTTGTAGGTCAGGTCGACGATCTGCGTCATATCATGGGCTTGGAATGTCACCGGCCTGTCTCCCATTTTCATCGGCTCAGGCCTTGATCTGGACGACGGCGACGACAGGCGCTGCGGGCTTTGCCGCGGTCCCAGTCTCCTCGAGGAAGAACGCGAGAACAATGCCCACGGCAATGCCGCCAAGGCCGATCAGACCCCACTGCTGGAAATCATGCAGGTCGAGCGGTTGCCCTCCCGAAATGTACCGCAAGACCGCCCCGGCAATAGGTGCCGCAATGGCGCTCGGCGTGAACACCACGAAATCGATGGCGCCGGTGGCGCTTCCCTTCACTTTGTCAGGGTTCACTTCTTTGATGATGGCGTAGGGGATCATCGCGGCACCGGAAGCAAACCCGAAGAGAAAGCCGCCGATGTAGGATGGCAGAATACCGGCGGGCGCATAGAGAATGGCTGTGGTCAGAACAAGCATCACGCATGCTCTGGCAATCAGCACTGGCTTGCGCCGCCCCATCCTGTCGGCGATATAGCCAAGGATCGGTGCGCCTAAGACCCAGCCCATCGGAACCATGGCCGCGCGGTTGACCGCGACTGCGTGGTCCAGGCCAAAGCCCTGCTGCAGCATAGGGACACCCCAGATCATGTCTCCAACCGTCGTCGGCAGGAACAAAAATCCGGCGCAAAGGCCGCACAGCCACGATTGCGGATCGGAGAGGACCGTCTTGTATGGCTCGAACATCTGCCAGATCGTGCCTGTACCCACAGGTGTGCGGTCATCCTCTCGCGGCGTGGCGACAAAGGTGATCACAGCCAGAAATTCTGCCACGACATCATGCCGTGGATCATCGGCGACACGGCGAACTGGCCAGCAGCTCCACCGAGCATTCCGAACATTTGCGTGGCCCCGACCGCCGTCGCCAGATAACGCGCTGGAAATCAGTGGGAGGCCAGATAGATCGCGCCAACAAAGGAAAACGCCGAGCCAGCGCCCTGAAGCAACCGGCCAAACTCTGCCATCGTCACCGAGCCCCAGCCGAACAGTGCCGTGCCAACTGCAAGGCATGCGATGCCCGCCGGGATCGACCATTTGGCACCGTATCTATCAAGCGAGGCACCTGCGAAGATCGCGAGGACAGCATATGTGTAATAATACATGCCAAGCAATGACAAGATGCCAAGCAGATCGAGGCCCCAGGCCGCGGTCAACTCCGGGATCATGACGCCCGGCGCGGACCGCAGTGCGTACTGGACGAAATAGAAGACGGCACACAGAAGCCAGGCGGCAATGAACAGCGGATGAAACCCGCCGGTTTCTGGAGCAGCTCTGGCTGAAATCGGCGCTTCTGCTTGAATAGTCACCTGAGGCTCCAATCCGTCTGCTGCATCTCATTCCGCGGTTATCCTGGGCCAAAGGATCGCAAACTAAGGCTTCGGTCAGACTAAAAGGATGACGCCTTGCTCAGACAGGATCGGAATGTACTCAGATTGCCGCTTTGCTGCGGGATGAACCGCCCTAGG
>CAXTUM010000160.1:0-6284 GCA_964247205.1 uncultured Beijerinckiaceae bacterium | reverse complement strand
CACCAACGCGCATGAACTGCCGATGGTCTACGCCGCCCTGTCGGAAAGCGATGCAGAACTGCGCCAGTCGCCCTACAAGGTGCTGGAAATGTGGAAGGGTTTCTATGACGGCAATCTGCTGATCTGCCTGCCTGACACGTTTGGGACAGCGGCTTTTCTGGAGCAGGCCCCGGACTGGGTCGCTGACTGGACCGGATTTCGCCCGGACTCAAAGCCGATCATCGAGGCGGGTGAGGAAATCATCGCCTGGTATCAGGCGCGGGGCCGCGATCCGCGCACCAAAATCGCGATCTTCTCGGACGGACTCGATATCGACAGCATCGAGGAGGCACATGCGCGCTTCTCCGGCCGCATCCGGCTGGGCTACGGCTGGGGCACCAACCTGACGAACGATTTCAGGGGTTGCGCCACGCATGTGGAACCCCTGCTCGATCCGATCAGCCTGGTCTGCAAGATCACGGATGTGAACGGTCGGCCGGCGGTCAAGCTATCGGACAATCTCGCCAAGGCCACCGGACCGCGCGACGAAGTCGAGCGCTATGTCCGCGTGTTCGGCGATGCCGGCCGCGGCGTCCAGAATGTGGAGGTTTGAAAGGGTAAACCCTCTCAAGCCACTTTCTGGACGTGATCGCCAGGCGTGTCGCCTGGAGCGGCATTCAAGGCCTCTTCCAGCTCGGCACGGCGCTGCTGCACCGCATAAGCGCGCTGGCGCAGGATCGCATCATCGGGATACTGAGACACAACCCGCCCCGTCTCCGCGCTCACTGTGCGGAAAACCAGTTCCTGTGATGCTTCATCCCGATCGACTTTTTTTTGCGGAGCCGCCAGACGCACGTCGATGGCGCTGTTCAGCTCCGCCCTGAGTTTCTGTTGCTGATCGTTATGATCATACTGGACTGGCTGCGATTCCGCTGCGGCGAACACGGCCTGTGTTTCCGGCAATTCGGTACGCGCCACCTGACGCTGGGGTGGGGGCTCTGCCCTCACAAGAGCGACGGAGGTCGTCTGAACCGGCCGGATATTCAATCCGGTTTCCATGGTTCGTCTCCTCAAATTCGCGATCCTTCTGACCGCAATGTAGCATTTGACACGGGACCTCTTGCGATCCCGTGAGAGAATTCATTCAAATTTTATGCAATGGGATCTTTTGGAAGTCAGTGGATCACAGCGTCTTGGACACCGCAAGCGGTGCCACCGGCGTCTTGTAACCTCCCGCAGGCTGGCCATAGGCGCCGTAACCCTGCGGAACACGCGCCTGACCGACATCCGTTGCAAGCTCGCGGATGATGCTTTCAGACACCGTCTTGGCCGTTCCAAGCACCGCCATGTTCAAGCTCATCAGTTCCGAGAAGGCCTCGTGACGCTGGCGCAGCAGTGAAAGCTCGGCAGGGGCATAACGCCCCAGGGCGACGGCATTGGCCTTCAGGTCCTCTAGCGCGCGCTGATAGCGCTGGGCCGACCGGGCCTTGGCATCTGACAATTCGAGCGCGGCCTTCAGCTTGCCGTCTCGCATCAGGACTGTTTCGTCATAAATGACCGGCTCAAGCGCATCGAGCGCTGCAATGGCGCTGTTCACCAGAGCTTCGGCCTCAGGCAGCGACGCGACGCGGGGGCGTGGATCGGGCGTCTGGATGAAGCTCATTTGCGGACACCTTCCTGAATGCGCATCATTTCGCGGTAGACCTGCGGCGCAATGCCGAGCGAACTGGTCTTGCTCATGCCCTTGGACATCTCATCCATCAGGAAGCCGCGCCAGGCGCCGCCGCCGGTCTGGCCGGAGCCGAGCGGCCCCTCGGTGCCCACTCCTGCGACCATGCTCTCCAGCATGTTCTGGAAATACGTCGCCTCGAAGCCCTGCGCAGCACCGCGCGCCTTGGCCTCGCGGCTGCCTGGTTTTGCCTTCGCAGCGGCCTGATAGGCCTCAAGAGCCTGTTTCGCTGGAATCGTTGCGGCAATACTCATCACATCACCTCGATATCGGCTTGCAATGCCCCGGAAGCCTTGATGGCCTGCAGGATGGAGATCAGATCACGCGGACCGATGCCCAGCGCATTCAGGCCGTCCACGACCTCGCGCAGGGTCACGCCTTCCTTGATGATGGCCAGGCGCGCTGCATCACCGGTATCAACCTTCACGCCGGTGCGGGGGACGATCGCTGTCTGGCCGCCCGACAGGGGTGCTGGCTGAGATACCTGGGGCTGCTCGGAGATCGTGACCGTGAGATTGCCCTGGGCGATGGCCACATTCGAGACGCGCACATCCCGGCCCATGACGATGACGCCGGAGCGCTCATCGATCACGATCCGCGCACGCTGATCAGGTTCGACCCGCAGCTGCTCGATCTCCGTCAGCAGCTGGATCATGTTGCCCTTGTAATTTTTGGGTATCTGAACTGTGACCGTCGAAGGATCGGTGGGCTCTGCAGTGGCGTCACCAATGAAATCATTGATAGCGGCGGCCATGCGGCGCGCAGTCGTCAGGTCCGGATTGCGGAGGGCGAGACGCAAGGCCCGCTGACGGTTGAGCTGAAACTCGATCTCGCGCTCGATCAGCGCTCCGTTGGAGATTCGGCCTACTGTCGGCACGCCGCGCGTAATCGAGGTGGCGTCGCCCTGGGCCGAAAATCCGGCGATGGCGACCGAGCCCTGCGCCACGGCGTAGACTTCTCCATCGGCGCCGAGAAGCGGGGTTACCAGCAGGGTGCCGCCCTGCAATGACTTGGCATCACCCAGCGACGAAACAGTCACATCAAGACGGGTGCCCTGTGTGGAAAACGGCGCCAGATTGGCGGTCACGATGACGGCGGCCATGTTGGCCGTACGCATGTTGGCGCCGCGCGTGTTGAGACCAAGGCGCTCCAGCATGGCCTGTGCGGACTGGCGGGTGAAGGGCGAGTTGTTCAGTGTGTCGCCGGTGCCGTTGAGGCCGACGACGAGGCCGTAGCCAACGAGCTGGTTCTCGCGCACGCCTTCGACGGCGGCGAGATCCTTGATCCGCGACATGGCCTTTGCGGGCTGGACAAAAAGCCAGCTCAGAAGCACGAGAATCGCAATGACAACGGAGCGGAACACTTGGGACAGGGCAAGCACGCGATGATACTCCACTTTGCACGACACAGTGTAGCGAGGCTCGTGCCAATGTTGAATTTCCATCTAATTAATTGAAATAAAACGATATAGTTGAAAGGCAGCATTCGCTGATCATCGTTCGGATGCGTCTTGCCCGGCAAAAACAGCCGGGTCATTCACCAATGGTTAACCCTATGGGGTGACTTTTGCCGCAATCAGAACAGGACGCGAAGCGCCCCATGCGCGTCAATGACCGCAACCCTTTGGCACCGCTAGGCGGGGCATCCGGCGCCCAGCGCACCGGAGCAGCCGGCTCACGCTTCAGTCTTACTGGCAGCGACGGGCCGGGACGCGCATACTCCACCCAATCTGCCGCTCCCGCCGGCGCTCTCGATGGCATGATCGCGCTGCAGGCCGCTGGCGATGCGCTTGAGCGTCGCAAGAAAGCAGTCAGGCGCGGCAAGGGCCTGCTGGACACGCTCGATCAGCTGAAGATTTCGATCCTGTCCGGGCGCGTCTCGCCAGTACAGCTCGAGAATCTGAAAGCGCAGGTAAAGAGCCATTCCGACGGCGTGGATGACCCCGGCCTCGCCGATGTGCTTGCCCATATCGAGTTGAGAGCCGCCGTGGAACTGGCGAAGCTCGGGCGCGGATAGCTGTCCCGAAGGGTAGCGCTTGCGACAACGATCCGCTAAGCGGATTTCATCAACGGTTTCCGGTCCGCGCCTCTATGCTCTTCAATTCCTTTGCCTTCCTTCTGGTGTTCCTGCCGCTGGCGCTTGCCGCCCATGCGGCGGTTGAGCGCTATCAGCCGCAGTACAGGCTGCTGCTCCTGACGGTTCTGTCCTTCGCCTTCTACGGCTACTGGGACTGGCGGTTCATTCCGCTGCTCGGCCTGTCGATCCTGATCAACTGGGCGGTGGCTCAAAGCTTCGTCAAAAGCCGCCTGGCTGGCGCGGAACAAGGCTGGATGATCATCGCGGCGATTGCCGCCAATCTTTTCGTCCTCGGCATTTTCAAATACACCGGTTTTCTCGTCGATGCCGTCAATGGGCTCTCGGGTGCCGGGCTTATCCGCCCCGAGATTGCCCTGCCTTTGGGTATTTCCTTCTTCACGTTTCATCATGTGATGTATCTGACGGATCTCAGGGACGGGAAGGCGCCGACCTATGATCTGAACCGTTATGCCCTCTATATCGGCTTTTTCCCGCAGGTGCTGGCAGGGCCATTGGTGCGATGGTCGGAACTGATGCACCAGCTGGAGGAACGCCCTTACCGCCCGGGATGGGAGGAGCGTGCGGCGCGCGGCATCATGCTGCTGACGCTTGGTCTGGCCAAGAAGGTGCTGATCGGCGATCCCCTGTCGGAATACGTGAACCCGGTTTTCAAACTCGCTGCAGAAGGCAATGCGGTGAGCGTGCTGGAGGCCTGGCAAGCCGTGCTGGGCTTCACCTTCCAGATCTATTTCGACTTCTCGGGCTACACAGACATGGCGCTGGGCATCGCGCTGCTGTTCGGCATCATGCTGCCACAGAACTTCGATGCGCCGTATCGCGCGCGCTCGCTGCAGGACTTCTGGCGGCGCTGGCACATGACACTTTCGCGGTTCCTGCGGGATTATCTTTATATCAGGCTGGGCGGCAGCCGCAGCGGGCTCAAGCTCCAGCTGTTGGCGCTGTTCATGACAATGACGCTCGGCGGCCTCTGGCATGGCGCTGGCTGGACTTTTGTTGCATGGGGGGTCGCTCATGGCGTCGGCTTGTGTGCGGGCGTGCTGTGGCGCAGCCGCAACCTTCCTTTTCCTCCGCTGCTGGGGGCAGTCTTGACCTTCGTTTTTGTCATGCTGTGCTGGGTGCTGTTCAGGGCGACAAGCTTCGCGGCGGCGTTGACGATCTACAAGGCGATGCTGGGCTTCGCCCCCTTCGGAACGGGGTTCAAATGGCGGTCACTGGCGGTTGCCTCGGCCTTTGCAATCATCGGTCCCACAAGCTGGTCTCTGGTCCAGCGGGCGCCTGTCACACGCTGGGTCGCCGCGCTGTTCGCAGTGCTGTTTGTCTTCGTGCTGCTCAAGATCGGCGATGATGCCAATTATGATTTCATCTACTTCCAGTTCTGAGCAGGAGCGAGGGCGCGGGTTTGCGGGAACCTTCGTCGCCGCCGTTCTTGGCTTCGGGCTTGCGCTTGCTGCGGTGCTCGTCCTGCTCGATCCCTATGACACGGCCCGGCTGACGCCTTTTCCGAGGGCAGGCGTGCCGGAGACCGGCCCTCGCATGGCCCATGCCAGCCGCATGCGGAACCCTGAATTCAGCGCCGCCATCTTCGGCAATTCGACTGTCCAGATCCTGAGCCCGGAGCGGCTGAACACTGTGACAGGCCTCCGCTTCGTGCAGCTCTCCGTGCCTGGAACAGGACCGATGGAACAGGCCGCGATGATCGAGCACCTGTTCCACGAACGGGGCAAAGCAATCGGAACCATCGTTCTGGGCCTTGATTCCTCGTGGTGCGACGCATCCCGCAGCGCGCGGACAGTTCATCCGTTTCCATTCTGGCTATATGACAGCAATCCATTGAGATACCTGTCGTCGCTGGTCCGCATGGACAGCCTGGAGTTCCTTCCCAAGCGCATCCGATTGCTGCTGGGCAAGGGGCCTGCCGCGCGGGCTGACGGCTTCTGGGACTACGAGGCTCCTGGCGGATACAAGCAATACCCGCTGGTGGATATCAAACTTCCGGCCATTCCCTTGCCCGTTGCAGGACGCAGCGCCGCGACCGACAGTCTGGCGCGCATTGCCAGGACCCTCCCTGCGGAGACACGGCTGCTGCTCCTGCATCCGCCGCTTTTCTCACCCACGCCACCGCAATCGAACGGCGATGACAAGCGCAACCTCGCGGCCTGCAAGGCAGACCTCGCCAGCATGGTTGCAGGTCGGCCCAGGACAGAAATCTTTGATCTGTGGGTCGACAATGCGGAAAACCGCATCCGAACATCGTTCTATGACCACAACCATTACACCAGAGACATGGCGTTGCGGATTGAGTCACCCCCAGCCCCGGTGACAACACCGACGGCACGGTGAAGACGCAGCTCGACGCGGCGGGCAAGCCCGAGAACTCGTATGGCGCCGGGCCGTTCTTGCCGGCTGAGGCCAACGGCTGGACCACGGGTCAGGACAACTTTCAGTGGTGGTATCGCGATAACGCGAAGTACAACAAGAC
>CAXTUM010000159.1:0-6294 GCA_964247205.1 uncultured Beijerinckiaceae bacterium | reverse complement strand
CTGGTGACCAGCAGCATGGACAGCGTGGCGGAAGGCAAGGCCATCCACACTGCGCTGTTGACCCCACAGGGCAAGATCATCACGGACTTTTTCGTGACGGAAGCACCAATGGAGGATGGTGGCGGCTTTTATTGCGACGTGCCGCTGGTCTCGGCGGCAGAACTCGCCAAGCGGCTCACTTTCTACAAACTGCGCGCCAAAGTGAGTGTCGACAACCTGTCGGAGACGCTCGGCGTGATCGCGGTCTGGGGTGGCGCTGTTGATATCAACGGGTTGGGACTGGCCTTTGCCGACCCGCGCCTGCCCGCACTGGGATACCGGCTGATGGCCCACAAGAGCCAGACGGAAGCTGTGATGGCAGAACTGGATGCCACCCCCGCTGCGCTTGAGGATTACCATGCCCATCGCGCTACATGCGGCATCGGCGAGGTCGCCTTCGACTTCGGCCTTGGCGATGCCTTTCCGCACGAGATCAACATGGACCAGCTGCATGGCGTCGATTTCAAAAAGGGATGTTATGTCGGTCAGGAGGTCGTCTCGCGCATGCAGCATCGCGGCACGGCGCGGACCCGTCTGGTGCAGCTGCGCTATAACGAGGGTTTTGTCGCGTCCAGCGGTGCGCCTGTCATGGCGGGTGAGAAGACTCTGGGCGTGACCGGCACGGCTGCCAACGGCATGGGTCTGGCGATGATCCGGCTTGATCGTGCGGCAGACGCCGTAGCGGCAGGCACGCCGATCACGGCGGGCGGCGTTCCGGTCACCGTGATCAAGCCGACATGGTGGACAGCAGATTGGCCGCTGCCTTGAGGTGAATTATCCTGTTGGTGTCTCGAGGCTCTTTCACTTCGCTCTCTCGCACCTCGACATGAGGATGGTATAGAAGGCTCCATTGGCTTCCACCTCATGTCGAGGCGCGAGCGAAGCGAGCCTCGAGACACGCACAATGCCCGAACCCGAGAGCCTTATCACCCATCCCGACGGCAAGATCCGCTGCTGGTGGCCCGGAATTGATCCGCTCTATGTGGCTTATCACGACACGGACTGGGGCGTGCCCGAGACCGACGACCGCGCCCTGTTCGAGAAGCTTGTGCTCGACGGCTTTCAGGCCGGGCTGTCGTGGATCACGATCCTGAGGAAGCGCGAGAATTTCAGGAAGGCGTTCGACGGCTTCGATGCGCACAAGATGGTGCGCTATTCGCCGGAGAAGCTGGCGGCGCTGATGCAGGACGCAGGCATTGTGCGCAACCGCGCCAAGATCGCGGGCGTGGTGCCGTCGGCGCGGGTTTTCCTGGAAATTCAGGAGAAAGAAGGCTTCGCCAATTACCTCTGGAAATTCGTCGACGGGCGCCCGGTGCAGAACAACCTGACGTCGCGCGCAGGGGTACAGGCCGAGACAAAGGTGAGCCAGGCGATCTCGAAAGACCTGAAAGCGCGCGGCTTCACCTTTTGCGGTCCCACCATCGTCTACGCCTTCCTGCAGGCCTGCGGGCTGGTTAATGATCATCTTGTCGGGTGTTTCCGCCACGCCGAGGTGGCGGAGCTGGGGTCCGGGATCGTGATGCCCAAGCGCTGACAGGAACGCGGGATCGCGGCGGGGTGGACTTGCCGCTTGCGTTATGGATACATCCTTCGATCAGACTGTACAGGATGTCCCTATGTCGATCGAAATCTGGCTGGCCTTCGTTGCCGCATCCATCGTTCTTCTCGTCATACCCGGCCCCACGATCCTTCTGGTGATGTCGTACGGGCTCGGCCAGGGCTGGCGCGCCGCGCTTCCGACGGCTGTGGGCGTAGCTCTGGGCGACTTCACCGCCATGACGCTGTCGATGCTTGGCATTGGCGCATTGCTCGCCGCATCCGCGACGCTGTTTACGGTTCTCAAATGGGTGGGAGCGGCCTATCTCGTCTGGCTTGGCATCAAACTCTGGCGGGCGGGCGGCAGGCTTGACGCAGAACCACGCACGAGCGCTGCCACAGCAATCAGAATGGTTGGTCACGCCTGGCTCGTCACGGCCCTGAATCCCAAGAGCATCACCTTTTTCGTGGCATTTCTGCCGCAGTTTCTTGATCAGGGCAGCCCATTCTGGCCACAGCTGCTCATCTTCGAGGCAACCTTCCTGGTGCTCGCTTTCGCCAATGCGCTGGGTTATGGGCTCATTGCCAGCCGCGCGCGGGCCCTCGTTCGCAATGAACGCGCTATCAGCATCTTCAACAAAGCTGGCGGGAGCCTGTTAATCGGCGCGGGTCTTGCGACTGTGACGCTGAAAGGCGCGCAGAACTAGGTCGCGGCGCATCCGGCTTTCGGCGATCCATGGCCAGGAAACCTTCTCCTCCCCGTGCCTGGCAGCGCATGCTCTCGGGCCGCAGGCTCGACCTGCTCGACCCCTCGCCGTTTGACGTGGAGATCGAGGATATCGCCCATGGCCTCGCCCGCGTCGCGCGCTGGAACGGGCAAACCAGAGGGCCCTATCCCTTTTCCGTGGCGCAGCACTCACTGCTGGTGGAGACGATTGCGCAGAACAACCTGCTGGACATGCAGCCAAAGACGGCGCTCGTTGTGCTGCTGCATGATGCCGCTGAATATGTGATCGGCGACATCATCTCGCCGTTCAAGGCGGTTTTGGGTGATGCCTACAAGGGCGTGGAGGCGCGCATTCTGGCCGCCGTGATGATCCGTTTCGGCCTGCCGCCGGTGATCGCTGGTCCGGTGAAAGTGCTGACCAAGGACGCCGATGCCATCGCAGCGTATCATGAGGCCACGCGGCTCGCAGGGTTCTCGCTGGAGGAGGCCGAACGGTTTTTCGGTAGACCGGTGAACCTGCCCCGGCGTATCCTCGACATGCTGGAGCCATGGACCACGGAACAGGCGGAAAGCGCCTTCAAGACACGGTTTGAGATATTGTCTGGCGCTCTGACCAAGACGTAAACGGGAGTCCTGAATGCCCTTCCTGCAAGTCTGCTCCCTCGCACGCCTGCCGCGGACAGTGGCCGAGATCAACGCGAGCCATGTGCTGACGCTGATCAATGCACAGACGCCGGTGACAAGGCCGATGTCGATCTCCGAGGAGCGGCATCTCTATATCGCCATGAGCGACATTCTGGAGCCGCTTGACGGGCATATCATCCCCGGAGAGGCCCATGTGAGGCAGTTGCTTGATTTCGTGCGCAGCTGGGACCGCGCACAACCGATGGTGATCCATTGCTACGCCGGTGTCAGCCGCTCGACCGCTGCCGCAATGATCACGGCCTGCGCGCTCAATCCGGATAGAAATGAACGGGATGTCGCGGAGTTGATCCGTGAGCGTTCACCGACGGCGACGCCGAATCTCAGGCTGGTTGCCGTGGCTGACCAGATTCTCGGGCGCGACGGAAGAATGTATGTGGCGGCTGAAAAGATCGGGCGCGGCGAGGATTGCTTCGAAGGCGTGCCGTTCCGGCTGGAGGTTTAAACCCACCCCCCCAGCTCCCGCATCACGACATGCTTCATCACCTTGACGCCGAGGCCGCTGTCGTTGAGGCAGGGGATATAGGAGAAATGCTCGCCGCCGTTGTGCTCGAAAATCTCGCGGTTCTCGACATCGAGCTCTTCCAGCGTCTCCAGACAATCCGCCGAGAAGCCGGGCGCGATCATCACCATGCGCTTGACGCCTGACTTGGCGAGTTCCTCGACCGTGACATCGGTATAGGGCTTGAGCCATTCCTCCGGGCCAAAGCGCGACTGGAAGGTCTGAACGAACCTGTCCTTCGGCCAGTTCAGCGCCTCGCGCAGCAGGCGGCCCGTCTTGACACACTGGCAATGATAGGGATCGCCCTTCATCAGATAGCGTTTCGGCACGCCGTGGAATGAGGCCAGCAGCACTTCGGGCTCGAAATCAAGGCTTGCCACATGAGCCCGCACGCTTTCGGCCAGCGCATCGATATAGACCGGATCATCATGCCAGGGCGGCGCCACGCGGACGGACGGCTGCCATTCCATCTTCATCAGCTGGCGGAAGGCCTGATCGGCGGCGGTGGCGGAGGTGGCCACGGAATATTGCGGATACATCGGCAGCAGCAGGATGCGGTCGCAGCCCTGTTTCAGCAGGCCCTCGATAGCGGGGCCTGTCGCCGGATTGCCGTAGCGCATGGCGAAATCGACGATGATCTTGTCGGAAAGCACGGAAAGTTCTGCCGCCAGCTTCTCGGACTGGCTGCGCGTGATCGTCAGCAGCGGCCCTTCGTTCCTGTCCTTGTTCCAGATAGTCTCGTAATCCTTGCCCTTGCGTCCGGGCCGGATCGAAAGAATGATCCCTTGCAGGATGGGTTGCCAGACAGCGGCAGGCCAGTCGATGACGCGCTTGTCCGACAGGAACTCCGAAAGATAGCGGCGCATAGGCCAGTAGCCCGTACCATCCGGCGTGCCCAGGTTAAGGACCAGCACGCCGACCTTTCCGCCCATGACGCGCGGATGGTCTCCCGGCAGCCGGAAAGCCCGGTTGGCTTCCTCGCGCGGATCACGCTCACCACTGCGGATCATCAGATTCATCGTTAGAAACAGTCCCGAACAATCAATATGACGCACTACAGCGGTCGGCCCATGCTGTCGAGCGCACGCGGCGTCACAGGTGAGTTACGGGATTGTCCCTGATCTGGATGGGAATGAGTCTTTTTACCGCCGCAACTGCCTGATCTGGTAGCTGTCGAAGGCATACTCCGCGATCTGCGCCCAGGTGTATTGCTCCTGCCGGAACGCGATCATCGACTCATAGCCCTTCTTGAAGATCGGGCTCCGGGCCGAATATTCAGCGTAAAGCTCTTCCGCGGCCTTCCAGGACGCTTCAAGCACCGCTGCCGGGAACGCTCGCAGTTCCGTGCCTCCCGCCACCAGACGGCGCAGCGCAGGCGCATTCACGGCGTCATATTTCGCCAGCATCCAGTTGTTGGCGCTTTCCGCGCACATCCTGAGGATGTTCTGGTAGGTCTTCGGCAGCTTCTCCCAGGCTTCCTTGTTGATGACGAGATGCAGCATGGCGCCGCCTTCCCAGAAACCGGGATAATAATAGTATTTGGCAACCTTGTTGAAGCCGAGCTTCTCGTCGTCATAGGGTCCGACGAACTCGATGGCATCGAGTGTGCCGCGCTCCATGGCGGGATAGATATCACCCGCCGCGATCTGCTGCGGCACCACGCCGAGTTTGGCCAGAACCGCGCCGCCCGTGCCGCCGATGCGGAATTTCAGGCCTTTCAGGTCATCAAGTGTGTTGATCTCCTTGCGGAACCAGCCGCCCATCTGCGTGCCCGAGTTCCCGCAGACCACACCCACCGTGTTGAACTTGGCCAAGGCCTCGTTGACGATGGCTTCGCCGCCCGCGAAATGCCACCAGGAATGCTGATGGCGCGCGTTCAGCCCCCACGGAATGCCGGTGCCCAGCGCCAGCGCGGGCTCCTTGCCGGTGTAGAAATAGGTCGGCGTATGGGCGCATTCCACCGTGCCATTCGACGCGGCATCAAGTGCCTGCAATCCCGGCACGATCTCGCCCGCCGCGAAGGTCTGGATCTGGAACTTGCCGTCCGTGGCGTCGCTCACGTATTGCGCGAAGGTCTGCGCAGTACCGAAAATCGTGTCGAGCGACTTCGGGAAGCTGGAGGTCAAACGCCACTTCACCTCGGGCATCGACTGGGCGATGGCAGGCCGCGCTACCGTGGCTGCGGCAGCGGCAAGAGCGGCACCGTGCAAAAAACTGCGTCTTTTCATTGGACAAATTCTCCCGGACAGGCTGTTTTATGGGCACAGGCAACTGGCCTCCCTCCCAGACAACCACAAACACAGGTTCTCCACAATGAAACTTGCGACGCTGAAGAACGGCACCCGGGATGGCCGTCTCGTAGTTGTCTCGCGCGATCTTTCGCGCTGCACCGATGCATCGTCGGCAGCCCGCACCATGCAGGAGGCGATGGACAACTGGGACCGCGCCGAGCCGCGCCTGCTGGATCTGGCTTTCGCGCTTGAAAACAACGCCGTGCCGTCCGACCGCTTTCACGAACGCCATTGCGAAAGCCCTCTGCCCCGCGCCTATCAATGGGTAGACGGCTCGGCCTATGTGAACCATGTCGAGTTGGTGCGCCGCGCCCGCAAGGCCGAGATGCCGCGCGAATTCTGGACCGATCCGCTGATGTATCAGGGTGGTTCCGACAGCTTCTATGGTCCCCGCGATCCGATTCCGATGGCGGAGGAGGCCTACGGTATCGATTTCGAGGCCGAGATCGCCGTGATTACCGGCGGCGGACGCGGCTTTGGCAAGTCATTCGGCCATG
>CAXTUM010000158.1:0-6302 GCA_964247205.1 uncultured Beijerinckiaceae bacterium | reverse complement strand
AAAGCGTGTGTAGGGGTAACTCTACCGAGGGTTCGAATCCCTCTCTCTCCGCCACTACTCAGATTTTCGCATAACTGCGACGGGATGCGCAGGGACTGGAACAGAGGACTCGCATCCTGTTTCCTATCCTCCGCCACTCTCCCCTCACAGGGCACTGTCAGATGAACATCTGCTTGCGGCAAGTCGAGGGGTGGTTACCCTCGGGACCATGTCGAACACCCGCATCTTCCGGCATTTCAAGGCGTCGCCCTGCATGGTTCGATCGACAATAACCTCGACGCGCCCCCCCCTCATCAGCCAGCAGAATTTCAAGGACCGCCGAAATGCCGCTCTTGCCGAGTGGCGGCAGGTCTGCGTTGCCTGAGCGCTGGCGGATCAGGGGTCTCCTGAGACTTTTTTGGTTAGTCTGACAGCACCCTTTTTGCCCTGTTCGATACGAATTGCGAGGCGAAGCTAGAGATGCAGAGTTTCCTCTGACAACGCCCTGCCCTCAGATGATGAGCCAGTCGGAGCCGTTGGCCCCGCCGATGGCGCCGGCGGCGGTGATGGTGGAGCCGTTCATCAGGAAGCCCACGGCCTGGCCGTTGGTGATGTCCTGCCAGACGAGGTCCATCAGCCCGTCGCCGTTGAGGTCGGCCACGTCGCGCACCTGGAACTGGCTGCCGTTCGCTCCGCCGATGGCGGCGATCGACTGGATGGCCGTGCCATTCATCGTCCAGACGCCGGCCTGGCCGTTATTGAACTGCCAGACGATGTCACCACGGCCGTCGCCGTTCATGTCACCGACTCCGCGAACAGAGAAGCCGGAGCCGTTCGCGTTGGCGATCAGGGATGCAGAGCCGATCGCGAGGCCGTTCATGAGATAACCGACCGTACGGCCGGCGGTGTCGTTCCAGATCAGGTCGGCTCGTCCATCAAGGTTGAGATCGCCTGCCGCCGCGACGCGCCATGGCGCTCCGTTTGCCGCGCCGATGGCGGCGGCCGCGGTGATCGTACCGCCGTTCATCAGCCAGCCCACCGCCTGGCCGTTGCCGTCCTGCAGCACGATGTCGGAGCGCCCGTCGCCGTCGAGGTCGGCCGAGAGGGCGACCTGGAAGGCGTCGGTCGCGTTGCCCAGCACCACGGCCGAGCCAATGGCCGTGCCGTTCATCAGCCAGGCGACGACGAGGCCGGAGCCGTTCTGCCAGACGAGGTCCGACGAGCCGTCGCCGTTGAGATCGCCCTCGGCCCGCACCTGCCAGCCAGCGCCGTTGGCGCCGCCGATCAGCGTGGCGCTGGAAATGGTGGTGCCGTTCATCAGGAAGGTGCTGGCGAGTCCGGTCGTGGAGTTGGTCCAGACAAGGTCCGAGCGCAGGTCGGCGTTGAAGTCACCGGGCGTGAACCATTCCGCGCCGAGGGTGACGTTGTTGGCGAAGCGCAACTGCTCGACCGACTGCAGGCGGTCCAGCCCGTCGGGCGAGCCGCCGCGCAGGTCGAAGGCAAAGACGCTGCCGGCGAATTTGGAGAAGGCGTAGTCCGACCTCGCGCCTGAGTACAATGCAGCGTCCACGCCGGCGTCGCCGTTGAGGGTATCGGCCCCCGCACCGCCGGTGAACGTGTCGTTGCCGCCGCCGCCGTTCAGATTGTTGCCGGCAGCGTTGCCGATGATCGCGTCCGCCCCCGCACCGGTTATGGCGTTCTCGATGAGCGAGCGCGCGTCGTTGTTGGCGAGCAGCGCATTGGCGATGTTGCCGTTGCCGGCGACGACGGGCGCGTTCTTGTCGAGATCGACGAGCTGCGCCGTGCTGAAGGTCGAGAAGGCGCCGGGCCTGAGGTCGATCGTCTGGTTGTTGGCGAAATTCGAGGTGTCGTAAGTGTCCGTGCCGTTGCCGTCCCAGATCGTCTGGAAGATCTTGCCCGCGACCGTGGCGCCCTGGCCGGCGCCGTTGATCGACATCTCGCCCGTGACGGCGTTCCAGCTGTAGGTGGTGGCGCCCGAATTGGTGTTGAAATTGGCGCCGTAGAGGAATTGCAGCGCCGCGATGTCGGACTGCATGTAGGAGGTCGGATTGTCGCTTGCGACGATGCCCTGCACCGTGGTGCTGGCGCCCTGATAGCTGCGGTAGGTCATCAGGGAGTAGTTCCAGCTGTCGTTGGCCGTCGGCAGCGGGCCGAACTGCGTCACGGGAGTGCCGTTGCGGAACCCGGGACCTCCGTTGTCCTGGCCGTGCTTCAGGCCGAGCGTATGGCCGAGCTCGTGCATGATGGTGGCGAAGCCCCAATCGCCGCGGACCGGATTAGTGTAGGTGGAGGACCGTGTGTCGCTGAGGTCCATGTAGATGTCGCCCATGGCTTCGAATCCGTTGGGGTAGTAGCCGTGGGTCGTGCCGGTGCCGCCGGTGTTGATATTCCCCAGCCGGAAGTTCGCATGCGTGCTCGCAGTCTCGGTGATTTCGGTGAAGACGAAGGGGGTGTACTGCGAAACCAGAGCAAGGGCGCTGCGAAAGGCGGCCTGCTCGTTGGCCGTCGCCTGCGAGAACGACAGGAGCTCGTTCTGCTCGCCATTGGGGCTGCTGACGTAGCCGAAGACACCGGCGCTCGCCGGGAAGCTGTAGGTGAATTGGAAGCCGGGGGGCAGGGTCCAGCCGACGCCCGCCAGCACACCGTCGATGAGCTGGTTGCCGGTCCCGCCCGTGAGCAGGAACGACTGGCCCAGCGAGCCAGCGGCGCCGGCGTTCTCGCCTGTAATCGGATCTGTGATCATCATACTGGTCCTTGTAGATGCGGCGTCGATTGGATACGATAAAGGTCGTTCGCTGCGGGCGTCGGCGAGGAGATGCATACTGCCTACAGGCACGCTCGTGCGAGCGCACCTTTAGGCAAGAATGTCGGGCTGACGCCGCTCCTTTCGGAGCGCGGCAGCGCGGATCGGAACTGATCCGTAAGATCATACTGGCGGCAGCTCCATCCAATGTCGCGAAGGGATGCCGAAGAATGTCGGAAAAAGTTCCAAATCCAGGATTCACCTGACGTGGCGCAGACCTATGTTCTCGGCCCGTTCGAACTCGATGCCGATGCAGGAATCCTGTTGCGCGAGCGCCAGCCGCAGGCGCTGGGACGCCGCGCTGTCAGCCTGCTGGTCCTCCTCGTGGCGCAGCCCGGCGAACTCGTCAGCAAGCACAGCCTGATCGAGGGGGCCTGGGACGGTCTCGCTGTAGAGGAAAGCAACCTGACGGTGCAGATCGCCGCCTTGCGCCGCATATTCAGCGGAGAACCCGGCGGCGATCGCTGGATCGAGACCTTGCCACGGCGAGGCTACCGCTTTGTCGGTCCCGTGGCCTGGTCGGCCGCGCCTTCCGGGGCTGCCGAGCCGGCGCGGCCGCTGCTGCCCCCGGCCGACATGCCGTCGATCGCAGTGATGCCGTTCCGCAACCCAGGCGGCGATGCGGCGGACGACTATCTGGCCGAGGGCTTCGCGGAGGACATCACAACGGCGCTGGCGCGGTTGAACTGGCTGGTGATCATCGCCCGCCAGCTATCGATCCGCGTCGAAACCGTCGAAACCGGGCACGGCGCGTTGCAGCGGGCGATGGGCGTGCGCTACGTGCTCGAGGGGACCGCCCGCCAAGCCGGCGGGCGATTGCGCGTCACCTGCCAATTGAGCGTCGCCGAGACCGGCGAGACCCTGCTGGCGCAGACGTATGAGCGCGATCTCGGCGACCTTTTCGCGGTGCAGGACGACATCACCGAGAGCGTCGTCGCGGCGATCGAGCCGAAGCTCTTCGCAGCCGAAGGATTCCGCGCAGCCAAACGACCCGCCGAAAGCCTCGACGTTTGGGGACTGGTGTCGCGCAGCGTGGGATTGACCCATCGCTTCGAGCGCGAGCCCAATGCGACGGCCCGGAGCCTGCTAGCCCGGGCCGCAGCCCTCGATCCGGGCAACGCCCGGGCGCTCGCCGTCCTGAGCTGGGCGGAATACTGGGCCTACCATTGCTACTGGGTCGAGGCGCGCGCTGCGACCTTCGAGGCTTCGATGGCGCATGCGCTCGCCGCCTTGCGCCTTGATCCGCAGGAGCCCTGGGCCAGGATCGCCTACGGCTTCGGCCTGAGCACGCAGGGCCGGCATGCCGCGGGGGTGGAGGAACTGAGGCACGCGCTGCGGCTCAATCCCTGCTTCGCGCTCGGGCGCATGCTGCTCGGCTGGGCGCTGGTGCGCAAGGGCGACTTCGCCGAGGCCAGCGAGGAGACGGCGAGGGCGCTCCGCCTCGGCCCTGTCGACCGCTTCTCGAGCGTCTACAGCCATGCCCACGGCTTGGCGCTCCTGGCGCAACGGCGCTTCGCGGAGGCCTTGCCGTTCCTGCAGGCTGCGGCGCTGCCCTTCACCGAATACATGGGCCACCTCAACGGGCTGGTCTCATGCTGCGGACACCTCGGCCTGGTCGACGAGGCGCGCGAACTGCTGGACTACCGCGAGAAATGCCTCGGCCGCGGCTTCTCGCTGGCCTATGCGCGCCAGATGCTCGCCGGCTTCGCGCATGCCGATGTCTTCGTCGATGGTCTCGCGAAAGCGGGTGTGCCGGAACTATCAAACGACTAGGGCCAGCGGCGGGGCACCGTCAGAGGAAAATTAGCGGCACTGTCAGATAAAAAATGCGCTTGCGGATAAATAACGCGGAGTTTAACTCTTAGCCGTCCGATTGCCATTGCCACGCCAAACTACGAGGGAGTTACTCCTCAAAGTTCGATGTTCTTTACCCCATTGATGGCGATGGGGACAACGAAGGTGTGCAGAGACTTTTTTGGTTAGTCTGACAGCACCGCCATTTCCCTGATTAAGTTATTGAAAAACAAAAAGATAATATAATCACAAACTGATGATGCCAGCCCCGCGTTCGCCTTTTCCGGATCTGCACCGGCTTTCACCCTGGTTTTCATATTCGCCCGGGCTGCGTCTGTTGCTTGCTGCGCTGACAGGCGCTGCGTTAGAGTATCCCATGAGCCGCAGCATTGCAAACCTTCTCGCCGCCCTTCTGATGCTGACTTCGCCATGCATGGCGCAGACCGCAGAGCAGATTTTCCAGCGCCACGCTGCGGCGGGCACACTCAGGGCAGGCGAAGCGGACCTGGGCATGTTCTCTGCGTCTCGCCCGGCGGACGCTACGGCGCGGCTGGCGCTTGGGTTCGCCCAGTTCGCCATAGCTGTCGAACGTCTGGGGCAGGGCTTCCATCGCCACGGCCTCAGCGCGCCGCGTCAGTTGCTGATTCCCTTCCTGCGGTTTCCGGTTCCGGAGAACCCGAATCCCGAGAAGCTGGACTATGCCATGCTCCGGATGATTTACGCGGATTTTGTGGCCGATCTCGCCAAAGTCGAAGCAACCCTTTCAACACTTCCTCCAGGCGATGCGAAACTTGTCATCGACCTCCATTCCGTGCGTCTCGATCTCAATGGCGACGGCATAGGCCAGGACGAGGAGCAGCTTGATGCAATCCTCATGAGACTGATGCGCTGGCAAGGAGGCACAGGCTGGGAGGTCGCGTTCGACCGGGCCGACGCAACCTGGCTCAGGGGATACGCTCAGCTTCTCTCCGGCATGCTGCAGTTTGTTCAGGCCCACGACTGGTCCGAAACCTACCGCGAGACCGCGCATCTCTTCTTCAAGGGGGCGCGGGACCCGCAAAATCCCCTGCATCAGGACGCAGCCACCAGCCCGATGAGTGGCAGGGACGATGCGCCGATTGCTGACGCCATAGCCTTCCTGCATCTGATCCGCTGGCCGGTGACAGAGCCTGAACGCCTCAAGACGGCGCACGCCCATCTGAAACAGGTTGTCGCACTGTCACGGCAGAACTGGCGGGAAATTCTCGCGGAAACTGATGATGACCGCGAATGGCTGCCCGGTCCCCATCAGAAGAACAGCGCAGTCACTGCGCTGCGCGTCACACAGGAACAGGTCGACGGCTGGCTTGCGGTCATGGAGACGCTGGATGCCACGCTGGACGGACGCCAGATGGTGGCGCACTGGCGCTTCGAGAAGGGGTTTGATCTGAAGGCCGTTTTCTTCGAGCCGCGCACCTTCGATCTGATGCTCTGGCTGACAGGACACGGCGCACGCCCCTATCTGAAGGACGGACCCATGACTGACTCCCGTGCCGCGACACAGTTGACGCGGATCTTTGGCGGTAATTTCCTGGGATTCGCCTTCTGGTTCAACTGATCGGCTGAGGCGGCAGCAGAACCCGTTAAAAAGGCGCCGGACCCCTTCCCCCTCGCAAAAGCCCCGTCTATAGCAACCGCTTAGCCATTCACTGACGCGAGCTTGTTC
>CAXTUM010000157.1:0-6309 GCA_964247205.1 uncultured Beijerinckiaceae bacterium | reverse complement strand
TCTGTGAGTCCCCGTTGCTTTGCCTGGCGGTTTGGATAGCAATTCGCGCAGAGCCGGTCTGTTGCAGCGAAAGGACGAAGCTTGCGCCGTCGCGCAAGCCGATGCACAATGTTGCAAATCGTTGCAACCGCTTGAAAAGACCAGACTGGCCAATGCATTCCCCCGAGGGATTTCCGGCGCGCCTCGCTTTCGTGCTCAAGCTCAACAACCTGTCGGCGGCAGCCCTGGGAGCGGCAGTGCAGGTTGACAAGTCGGTGGTCAGCCGCTGGCTTTCGGGCAGGTCAAGGCCGAGCGGGCACAATCTGGCGCGCATCAGCGCGGAGATCGCCCGCTTGCGTCCGGGTTTCTCGATCCTGCTGTGGGAGTCGGAGGCGAGCGAGTTCCTGCAGGCCCTCGGCGTCGAGCGTCCGCCGTCCCCGGCCCAGCCGGCCGCCGCGACTTCACATCCTGCGCCGCCGCCCGAGGCCGGCGCATTGCGCTTCCACCACGATGTGGTGGGCGCGGCGCGAAGGGAGTTCCGTCGCGGATTCGTCGACTATTCCGGGCTCTATTATCTGCATGCCTGGTCGTTCCGCAGCCCAGGCGCCATCTCGCGCGTGCCGCTGATGTTTCGGGCGAACGATGGTCTGCTGGAGGCGCGGCTCGGGCCGACGGGCCGCGATTGGCGCGGCTCGGTGCTGCAGCTGACGTTCCGGCTCTACGTGATGCTGACGGAGGAGAGCTGCAGCGGCATGACGTATCTCATCCTGAATACAGCCCCAAAGGAGCGCGGCAGACCTCTCACGGGGCTGATGCTGACCGTATCTTCCGACGCCGATCTGACACCGGCGGCCACGCCCGTCGCACTTGCGCTGCACGCTGGGCTCACCGGCGACGCCGCGCAGGACGACGCCGCATTCGAAGAGATGCGGCGCGATACGCGCTATCTCGAACCGGTCGCCGTAACCGACACGATCCGCGCAGTCCTGACCCGCGCCGGCATGGGAGGAAACGCTGGCTTCACCGGTATGCTCGCCATGCCGGGCTTGGGCGCGATGTAATGGCTTGTTTTACGCCTTCTACCTTGTGAACTGCCGATATTTCACGCGCTTTGGCTCCACGGAATCCGCACCCAGCCTGCGCTTCTTGTCCTCCAGATAATCCGAGAACGAGCCCTCGAGCCATTCCACATGGCTATCGCCTTCAAAGGCCAGGATATGCCTGCCGAAGTGGTCGGGGAACCTGTGGCCGAGGACATGGACCTGCCGCGGTCACGAGACGAGCCGCAACGGATCATGATTGTCATTGACCCAGCAATTGCAACGGCATCACCGCGCCCTCACACCACCAGCCATTCAGCCCCGTTCGCCGCGCCGATGGCGCTCGCCCCGATGATATTGTAGCCGTTCATCAGGAAGCCGACGGCCTGGCCGTTGGTCATGTCCTGCCAGACCAGATCCATGCGCCCGTCGCCGTTCAGGTCGGAGACGTCGCGGATCTCGAACTGGCTGCCGTTGGCCCCGCCGATATTGGCGCCTGTCAGGATCGTGTTGCCGTTCATGTACCAGACGCCCGCCTGGCCGTTCGAGAACTGCCAGATGATGTCGGAGAGCCCGTCGCCGTTGAGATCGCCGGTTCCCCGGACCGAGAACGCCGCGCCGTTGGGCCCGGCAATGAGGCTCGCCGACTGGATCGTGTTGCCGTCCATCAGGTAGCCGACGGTGTTGCCCGCAGTGTCGTTCCAGATCAGGTCGGCCCTGCCGTCAAGGTTCAGGTCGCCCGCCGCAGACACGCGCCAGGCGGAGCCATTGGCGGCGCCGATCGCCGCAGCGGAAACAAGGCTGGTCCCGTTCATCAGCCAGCCCACGGCCTGCCCGTTGCCGTCCTGCAGCACGATATCGGAATTGCCGTCACCGTTCAGGTCGGCCGAGGCCGCGACGCTGAAGCTGGAGCCTGCATTCGCGATCACCGCCGCCGAGGCGATGGCCATGCCGTTTGTCATGTAGGCCACGACCAGACCGCTCGTGTCCTGCCAGATCAGGTCGGACGACCCGTCGCCATTGAGGTCACCGACCGCCTTCACTTTCCAGCCCGCGCCATTGGCCGGCCCCATGGCCTGCGCGGAGGTGATCGATGTCCCGTCCATCAGGAATGCGACGGAGAGACCGAGGCTCTGGTTGATCCACATGATGTCGGATCTGAGGTCCCCGTTGAAGTTCACTGGCGTGAAGCTCTCGACTCCGACCGTGGCGTTCGCGAACTGGAACCGCTCTATCCCGCTGGCTGAGTCGAGGCCCAGATTGCCGCCTGAGCCCTGGTCCGTGACCGAATAGCCGGCGGCCGTCTTCTGCACTGCGAAGAACTGGCGTGACTGGCCGTAGACAGCGGTATCGATGCCGGTTCCGCCGCCCAGAACATCGTTGCCGCTTCCTCCGTCCAGCGTGTCGTTGCCACTGCCGCCCTGCAGGCTGTTGTCGGCCGAATTGCCCAGAATGACATCGTTTCCCGATCCGCCGATGGCGTTCTCGATCAGCGAGCGGGCGTCGCCCTGGTATTGCAGCGCATTGTAGATGTTGCCTGAAGCGAAATTGCCATTGCCAAGATCGGCCCGCTGCCCGCCCGCCAGCAGCGAGGACGAGCCGGGCGCGAGGTTCACCTGCAGGTTCGA
The DNA here is from genome assembly GCA_964247205.1 of uncultured Beijerinckiaceae bacterium. Lineage (GTDB taxonomy): Bacteria > Pseudomonadota > Alphaproteobacteria > Rhizobiales > Beijerinckiaceae > JADCCX01. The sequence goes on along the minus strand of CAXTUM010000157.1, from coordinate 3,662 downwards.
GCCGTAGTTCGAGAAATCGTAGGTGTCATTGCCGCCGCCGTCCCAGACCGTGCGGAAGATGCGGTTTCCTGCCAATGCGCCTTCGCTGATGCCGTTGATCGACATCTGGCCGGTGGCTGTCGAGAAGGTGTAGACAGAGTCATTGCCGTTGGTGGTGAAATCCGCGCCATACATGGATTGCAGCGCGGCTATGTCCAGCATCATCAGCGATTGCGCATAGCTTGCGGCTTCGTTGGTGTAATAGTCGAAGACATTCAGATCCTGATTGGCGTAGGACCTGTAGGACATCACGGTGTATTCGAGACTGTCGAAAGCGGCAGTGACAGGCAGGTTCGAGACACCGACATCGTCATCATAGGGATCGTCATTATCCGGATCAGTTCCGCCGGTGAAGGTATGGGAATGCTTGAGACCCAGCGCATGGCCGATCTCGTGCAGGACAGTCATCCAGCCGTAGTCGCCGCGGACCGGAGCGTCGTAGTCCTCAAGCATGCCAATCCAGACATCGCCGCCGTAGCTGGATCCATCGGGCAGATAAGCATGGGCTGTTTCAGTTTTGGCGGTCCGGCCCAGGCGTATGCTGGCGAGGCTGGCATCGTTCGTCTCTGTGATGGCCAGCCCGGTGTATTCCGAGATATGGCTCATCACCTCGCGCACCGTTGCCGCGAGCTGCGCCGTCACCGGGGCAAAGGAGCCTGTCTCTGAGTCTGAGGCATAGTCAGCATAGGATGCGATGCTGGCGGGCAGCGCAAAGGTCAGTGATGCCGAGGCCCAGCGGAAGCCCGAAAGCAGGCCGTCCGTGTTCTGCGTGCCCGTGCTGCCGGCAGTGGAGGTCGTGCCCTGGCCATAGAGGGGCGTCGGCACGGAGCCGTCAAACCCGGACGTGTGAAAAGCACTGTTCGGATTGCCTTTGCACAGGAAGCACATCTGATACCCGGTTTTTTGCTGTTTAAGGACTTTCATCGCATTGAAATCTGAGAGAACCGATAAAAAGCTTGGTTAAGCAGTCGATGAAAGTCTACCGGAGCAAGCCCACTCGACACATCCCGCCGATCTGCCTAAACCAGCGCTCAGCCCATTCCGGACGAATGCAGTTTTGAAATGTCACGCCGTGTCATCATCACCGGAGGAGCCGGGTTCATCGGGTCCGCCCTGTGCCGCCGCCTCGTGCGGTCCGGGGCCGAGGTGCTGAACTTCGACAAGCTGACCTACGCCGGCAATCTCGCCTCGCTCACCGAGATCGGCAATGCGCCGAATTACCGCTTTGTTGAGGCGGATATCTGCGATGCTTCCGCAATGGCCGCCGCCTTCGGGAGCTTCCAGCCCGACCATGTCATGCATCTCGCGGCGGAAAGCCATGTCGACCGCTCCATCGCCGGAGCAGGCGCTTTCATCCAGACCAATGTCGTTGGCACCTTCGTGCTGCTGGATGCCGCGCGGCGCTACTGGTCAGAGCTGAAGGGCGACAAGCGCGAGGGGTTCCGCTTCCTGCACGTCTCGACCGACGAGGTCTATGGTTCGCTGGATGCCACGGGTCTCTTCACCGAGCAGACGGCCTACGATCCAAGCTCGCCCTATTCGGCGTCGAAGGCGGCGGCGGATCATCTCGTCGCGGCCTGGACGCGGACCTATGGCTTTCCCGGCATCATCTCGAACTGCTCGAACAATTACGGGCCCTATCACTTTCCCGAAAAGCTTATCCCGCTGATGATCCTCAACGCGCTCCACGGCAAGCCGCTGCCGGTGTATGGCGCGGGAACCAATGTCCGGGACTGGCTTTACGTCGATGATCACGCGGCGGCGCTGGATGTCATCGTCAGCCGGGGCCGCATCGGCGAGAGATACAATGTCGGGGGCCGCAACGAGCGCACCAATATGGATGTCGTGACAACGATCTGCTCCATCCTTGACCGCGTCCGTCCCGCCAACGCGCCGCATGCGCGATTGATCACCCATGTCACGGATCGCCCCGGCCACGATCAGCGCTATGCCATCGACGCCGGCAAGCTGGAGACCGAACTGGGCTGGCAGGCCCTCGAAACCTTCAACACGGGAATCGAAAAGACCGTGGCATGGTATTGTACTAACGAATGGTGGTGGCGGCCCTTGCGCGAGCAGGTCTACGCTGGCGAGCGGTTGGGGCTTCTGGAAGGAACCGGCTGACATGCGCATCGCGGTGACAGGCAGGGGCGGGCAGCTCGCATCGGCGATGCTGGAAAAGGCGGCGGCAATGCCCGACGTCAGCCTCATGGCTTTCGTGCGCGCCGCTGTCGATCTCGGCCATCCCGACTCGGTTCTTCCTGCCATCCGCAGGGTCAATCCCGACATCATCGTCAACGCGGCGGCCTATACTGCGGTGGATCAGGCGGAAGCAGAACCGGATGTGGCCATGGCCGTGAATGGCGCGGGCGCGGGTGCAGTCGCCGCTGCGGCGCGCATCCTGGGTATCCCTGTCGTGCAGATCTCGACGGATTATGTCTTCGATGGGACAAGTCCCCTGCCCTACCGCGAGACTGATGTGGTGAATCCGGTCAGCGCCTATGGCCGCAGCAAGCTTGAAGGCGAACGTGCGGTGGCTGCGGCCAACCCGGATCACGTGATCCTGCGCACGGCCTGGGTCTATGCCGCGGAGGGCAAGAATTTTCTGCGCACCATGCTGCGCCTCGCTGAAACCCGCCCCGAGATCGGGGTGGTCGCCGACCAGCACGGTGCGCCGGGCTATGCGCCTGATCTTGCCGAAGCGGTGCTCGCGGTCTGCCGCAATCTGCTGGCCAATCCGCAGCGGGATGACATGCGCGGCATCTTCCACATGGCGGGCGCGGGCGAAGCGACCTGGGCGGATTTCGCGGATGCCATCTTTGCGGGTTCCGCCGCACGGGGCGGTCCTTCTGCCGGAGTCAGGCGCATCGCCACGGCGGAATATCCCACCCCCGCGCAACGTCCCGCCAATTCGCGGCTGGATTGCGGCAAGCTGCTTGGCCTGCATGGTATCGCGCTGCCAGAGTGGCGGGAATCGCTTGTCCATTGCCTCGACCGGGTGTTCACGAAGGATCATCTTGCATGAAGGGCATCATTCTCGCGGGCGGCAGCGGCACGCGGCTGCATCCGATGACCCTTTCGGTGTCGAAGCAGCTCCTGCCGGTCTATGACAAGCCGATGATCTATTACCCGCTGTCAGTGCTGCTGATGGCGGGCATCCGCGAGATCCTGGTCATCTCGACCCCGCATGACCTGCCGATGTTCCGGCGGCTGCTGGGCAGCGGCGCGCAATGGGGCGTGAGTTTCCACTATGCCGAGCAGGCCGTGCCCAACGGCCTCGCGCAGGCCTTCGTCATCGGCGAGGAGTTCATCGGCGGCGACCGGGTGATGATGGTGCTGGGCGACAATATCTACTATGGCGCGGGCCTCATCCAGCTGCTGCAGCAAGCGACGGAGCGCGAGGCTGGCGCGACGGTGTTCGCCTATCATGTGCCGGACCCCGAGCGTTACGGCGTGGTGGAATTCGACAGGGATTTCCGTGCGGTTGCGATCGAGGAAAAGCCGCTGAACCCCCGCTCGCGGTGGGCTGTCACGGGGCTCTATGTCTATGACAACGATGTGGTCGGCATCGCGAAGTCCATTCAGCCGTCGGCGCGCGGCGAGTACGAGATCACCGATGTGAA